>VHCR01000018.1 GCA_016871655.1 Verrucomicrobiota bacterium | reverse complement strand
GTTGGGTCGCAGGAAGAATGCCGCGACATGGCGTTTCTCCTCTCCCATCCTGTCGTGACGCGAGATGAGCGACATATGGTGAAAGTCGCACTCAAAGTTGCAGCACGCGCTGGCGGCATTCCTGTTCCAGGAATGATCTACGAAGTAAAGCCGGAGGAAGTGGGCGCGCTGCGAGAGCGATTTCCAGAGTTGGCCACAAAACCTTACCTCGTTATCCAGACAGGTGGAGGAAAAACACTGAACTGGCGCGATTGGACCGTTGAGGGATATGTCGAAACGATTCGTTGGATTGAGGCCCATTACCCGCATCGCGTTGTCTTGACCGGAGGGCATGACAATCGCGAGGTAGGCCAAGCGATTGCAGCCGCATGTCCCAACGCACTGAACCTTGTTGAAAAAACAACACTCGAAGAGACCGCAGCGCTCCTGCGTGGCGCCACGCTCCTCGTTAGCACCGATACCGGCGTCATGCACCTCGGCTTAGCCATCGGCTGCCCCACGCTCCTCCTCTTGCACTATCGCAATCCCGAAGCCGCATGCGGTCCTCTCGATTTTTCTCCCGGCCATCAGATCGTAGAGCTGCCAAGACCGACGGTTGTGCCGCCCGCGCCTCATGCTGGCGAGATGGGGCAAATCAGAGCGGAGCAGGTGACGGAAGTGTTGGAAGGAATGCTCTCACTCTTATCCAAAATAAAAATGTGAAATTAGGAAGTTCTGTTTGTGCAGGTGCTGTTGAAACGTTGAAGCGTTGAAGCGTTGAAAGGGCAGCAATGGAAAACTTCTTCAACGTTTCAACGCTTCAACATTTCAACCTTGATCGCAGCAAGAAAAGGTATTCTTATTTCAAATTAGAAACTCGCTTTGGACAGCAATGAAATGCTCTAGAGCAAATTTTTGACGCTGTTTTTAAAAACAAGGCCTCTAGCAGGCCCGTGAAGGCTCCTCTGTTGAGGGGGGGGCTATGGCTTGTTCCAATGGCCAGAAACCTTGACGTGAATCGATGAGATCGAGGTTGCCAAATCCCATATTGCCTCCTTTCGAATCAGTCACAGGAGTGTAGCGCCAAGTAAACTTGCATCGCCGTTCAAAGAGAGGCATGCCAGAGGAGGAGAGAGTCGTTGCTGAATTAGGAGTAATCTCTTCTTCATTATTGGTGTAGGTGAAACTTGGCGATAATGCAGCAGATGGACCTCCTTGGTAGGTGATCCTGTTTAGCAACGCTCTGTTGGAATCAAATTTAAAATCAAAAGATTGTTTATCGGGTGTTAGTACAATTTCATAGAAATTAATCTCATCATCTTTCAGTGGAGACTTCTGTCCAAAAGAAGGGAGTTTATCCTTTGCGGTATGAGCTCCGGAAGGAGTCCCTTGCGTTGTTTTATCTTTACTACAAAGAGAGAGCATTTCACGAAAATGCTGCTCATTTACAACAACACCCGGAGCTAGTTCCTTCAGAGCTTCTTTGAAGATGTCGAAATTTATATTGAATGAGTCAGTATCGCTATCAGAAACAAAATTAAGAAATGTTCCATTAACTTTTACCTTGATGCGGTCAAATTGAATAGGCTCTATGCGATCCGTATGAATAAATTGAAGCATTTTTTCAGGATCCCATAATTCCCAGTCTCTGCTATTGGATAAAATCTCATTGCAGCGTTGACTTAAGTTTTCCAACTCAGTCTGCGCTGTTGTAATGTCTGTAGTAAGTTTATCAAGTTTTGTTTGTAACTTTTCACTTTGTGATGA
The DNA here is from genome assembly GCA_016871655.1 of Verrucomicrobiota bacterium. GTDB lineage: Bacteria > Verrucomicrobiota > Verrucomicrobiia > Chthoniobacterales > UBA6821 > CAIWMF01. The sequence continues at coordinate 11,415 of VHCR01000018.1, read as the reverse complement.
AGAAAGCGCTAACGAATTCTCTAGATCCTGTTTTTGCGTTTCAAGATTATTAATCTCCTTGGATTTTTCTCTGGGAGCGCTTCTTGCTTTGCTAACAAGGGCATGCATCTGAGCATACGCTGCTAACTTCTGAGGAGGCCAAGAATCAACATCGGCTAGCTTTTTTAATTGAGCAGCGTGATACTCCGCTTGTACTTGGGTGATGTCTATTTCATCTTTTATTTGCAATGCCGCTCGAGGGTCGTTATTAACAAGACTCATGGATGTTCGAAGATCTGTAAGACGAGTTGCCGTCTCTTCTTGCTTCCTCTCGGCCTCTTTTTGTATTTCTTTTACTTCTTTTTTCCTAGATGTAGGTTCATACAAGGCTTGCTCCAGCAGCTGAGCGCGGGATTGGGTTCCAAGAATTTGAACACATCCTCCTGAAGGGACGATAGTGTCGGGACAATTTTCGTAATCGGGGTTGGTTTCAGTAGTCAGGTAACGCATTTGACTCAGACTCTTCATTTCAGAATCGGGGGACAAAATTGTTTTCGTCTCAGTGGTCAGCGGAGAAGCGCTAAAGAAATCTTTTTTCAATGCCCCTGTTGATTTCTTTTCAACCCGACCGTGGTAGAAAATATTTTTGTAATTGCCAACCATTTCTTTCCTGTGCGCCAGATTTTTTAGAACAACATTATCATCGGTACTCAAGTTGTGTTCTGTCAAAAATATTTTGATACTTCCGACGGTCAGCGGGCTGCCGCTTTTAAAACGATGCCCAAATTTGGCTTCAAAAAGGCTTTCGATATTTGGACAGGTTTTTTTATATTGCTCAGCAAAGGCTTGTTTCACTTGTTCATATCCGGTTTTAAATTGTTTTTGTGCTGCAGAGCTACGAAAAAGAGCTGCAAATCCTAAACGACTTCCTAGCCAAGAAAAAAATCCTGATGCTTTGAAACTGTCAGAAAAAAGGATTTTCTCATTTTCTATGCTTCCAACGCCTTTGATCTGAGCCGTGTCAGAAAGGCCTTCAATAGGAGTCGGGTGGATTTGCATTTTTTTATTGTGTTCTCTCTCTGTTCTTGAGGCTACTCTTTTTTTATGATCTCAAAAAAATCCCAACTTCCCGACAACGATCTCTACCCGCTGTTTGAACTCCGTCACAGCGATCCGCATCGGTTGTTGGGGATCCATCCGCTTTCGGCATCCGAGGTCGTTCTACGCGTTTGGCATCCAGGAGCGCAGGGCGTAAAGTGGAAAGCAACGTGGGGAGAATTTCAATTGCCCTGTGTCGACGAGCGAGGCTTATTTGAACTCGTTATAAATAGGGGTCAGTTCCGGAGAATGCATATTTCGGGGTCAGTCCATAAGAAATCTAATGAAGTGGCACCGAAATATGCATTCTCCGGAACTGACCCCTATTCTTGTCCGAGCGAAGACGGCGATCCAGCCTATGTTCTTGAGATTATCGATGCGAATGGAAACAAAAAATCGTTGCATGATCCGTATGCATTTGGACCGCAGATAGGAGATCTCGATCTTTACTTGCATGCGGAGGGACGGCACTGGGAAATTTACCAGCATCTCGGAGCGCATCCACGCACTGTTGGAAGCGTGACGGGGACTTGCTTTGCGGTCTGGGCACCGAATGCGCAGCGGGTCAGCGTGGTTGGTGATTTTAATAATTGGGATGGGCGCTTTCACATGATGCGCCGGCTTGGCTCTTCGGGTGTCTGGGAAATTTTTATTCCAGAAGTTCGCGAGGGCGCGCATTACAAATTTGAAATTCGCGGACCGCACGGTGATCTTTTTTTAAAAACCGATCCGTATGGGATCTTCGCGCAGCATGATCTTCGCACGGCCTGCATGATCTATGATCTCGGGCGCTATCAATGGAGTGATCAAGACTGGATGGCTTCACGAGCGAGTGTAGATCGATATCGTCGGCCGATGTCGATTTATGAAGTACATCTCGGTTCGTGGCGGCGGATACCGGAAGAAAACAATCGTCCGCTCAGCTATCTCGAGCTTGCCGATCAATTGGTGGACTACGTCAAAGAAATGGGATTCACGCATGTAGAATTCATGCCGGTGATGGAGCATCCGTTTGAAGGCTCCTGGGGATATCAAGTCGTGAATTTTTTTGCGCCGAGCAGTCGCTTTGGAAAGCCGGATGATTTTCGCCATCTCGTCGATCGCCTTCATCAAGCAGGCATTGGCGTAATTCTCGATTGGGTGCCGGGCCATTTCCCTCGTGATGCTCATGGGCTTGCACAATTTGATGGGACGGCTCTCTATGAGCATGACGATCCGAATCGCGCTGAGCATCGCGATTGGGGCACGCTCATTTTCAATTACGGACGAAACGAGGTTCGGAATTTTCTTATCGCCAATGCGCTCTATTGGTTTTCGGAATATCACATCGATGGATTGCGCGTCGATGCGGTCGCCTCGATGCTCTACCTCGACTATTCGCGCAAGGCGGGAGAATGGACGCCGAATATTTTTGGCGGTCGCGAAAATCTCGAAGCAGTCGATTTTATCAAAAGCTGCAACGAAATCTGCTACGCGCGCCATCCTGGCATCATGATGATTGCGGAGGAGTCAACGGCCTGGCCAGCTGTTTCCAAGCCGACGTACGATGGCGGTCTTGGTTTTGGTTTTAAATGGAACATGGGATGGATGAATGATTCGCTGCGCTATATCAGCCGCTCGCCGATTCATCGCAAGTATCATCAAGGCGATATCACCTTCTCGATGCTCTACGCCTATCACGAACATTTCATCCTCGTTTTAAGCCACGACGAAGTAACGCACGGCAAAGGATCGCTGATCAACAAAATGCCCGAAGATGATTGGCAAAAATTCGCGAACCTCCGCTTCTTCTTTGCATGGATGTGGGGGCACCCTGGAAAAAAATTATTATTTCAAGGCGGAGAGATTGCGCAATGGCGTGAGTGGAATCACACGCAGAGCCTCGATTGGCATCTCTTGCAATACGCGCCGCATCAAGGAATGCAGCTCCTTGTCAAGGAGCTCAACAGACTCTATCAACAAGAGCCTGCTTTTTGGCAATGCGACGATGAGTCCGCTGGATTTGAATGGATTGATTTTAATGACAATGAAAATACCGTTTGGTCATTTTTGCGTAAGTCGCCGTTAACGGCGATTCCGCAAGAGATGAAGTTAAAAGGTGAAGATGAAGTGAAGAAGCCATCGAAAAAATTAGATTCTTCGACTTCAACTAGTCACTTCAACTGCCACGACATTCTTGTCGTGGTTAATGCCACGCCGGTGCCCCGCTACAACTATCGGCTCGGTGTTCCTCGTGATGGGAAGTATGAAATTATTTTCAATAGTGACGCCGGTTGTTTTGGAGGAAGCGGACACTATCTTCCTCCTGCCGTTGATGCTGATCATCAACATTCTCATCGCTTTTGGAATTCGATTGTGATAGACCTACCTCCTCTCTCCACACTCTATTTAAAAGTTCCGTAAAAAGAAATTAGCCACAAAGGGCACAAAGAAATCAAAAAATATTCTTTGCGCTCTTTGTGTTCTTTTTCGGCTATTTTTTTTCTTATGAAGCAAAAACGTTCTGCTGGTTTTACCCTCATTGAACTCCTCGTCGTCGTTGCCATCATTGCGCTGCTCACGTCGTTATCATTGCCTCACATTTTAAAAGCACTGACCAAGGGGCAAATGACGCAGACGTTGAGCAATGGAAGACAACTTTATTTGGCAACACAAACGATGGCGATGGATGCAGCAACAGCCGGCTCCACCAGCGCTGGATGGCCTGGAGATCCAACGGCGCCAAGTTTTTCGACATGGGCAACCGAGCTTTGTTCAGGGTCTGTTTCAACGAATGAGTTTTGCAAGCTCTGCTCAGCGCCTGGTGTTCAAGTCGTGAATATACCAATGTCAGCGCGTGAGACAGCGTTCAAAATTTATCCTGTTCAAGAAAACAGCGAGAGTGATGCCATTTTTCTCATCACGCGCAATGCCACGGTTCATGGAAGCGGGCACGATGTTACGATCACGCTCGATCCCACCATCAAACCGTATGGCAATCAAGGCTGCGTTATCATCCATCGGGGTGGTGACGGTGTCATCCTCTCTCCTCAGCAGCTTAACAACAGCCGTCTGATTGGGAGTGTTATTGGCGCACCGATGGAATAAGAAAAATTGATTTTCTAACAATGTTTTTTTTGAGGAAAAAATATTATTTCATTTTTGGATTATTGTTTGTTTCTATTGCGATCGCGCAAGAGGATAAGACTTCTCCTCTCATGGTGATGGATGAACTAGCCCGCAAATTTCATACTGATTCGTCGCGAGGCGCCGCGAATCCTGATGCAGACAAGGAAGGCGATGGGTTGCGACGACGGCTGTATGGCTCCATACCGCCCGAGAAGCAATCCGAGCCTGACGCTGTATCCATCAGGGTTTCGCAAGCCGTAGCAGGATCAGTATGAAATTTGCGGGCTAGGGACATGTAAAAACAAAGAGGAGCAGCAAAGTAATGTTGAAGAGAATGGGCGGGGCTTGACAGAATTGACAAGTGAAAGTCAAGTGGAGTTACGAGGCAATAGAGTTCTTGCCGTTCAAGAAAGAATAGCAGAGCCTTCTTGCGAGGTTCTGCAGGAAGGTGCAAGTGCTGGAATGGTGCCAGCAACAAGGAGAGTGTGTTTTGCTCAGGCTCTTGAAGAAATAAGAGAATTTAGTAACGATGAAGGGCAGAGGATGAGGTGCTATAACAGTGACTCAAAACCTTCTTCTGAGGAAAAGGCACAGTATAAAACCGTTCGCAACTATTCGAATTTTTTAAAAGCTCAATGAAGTCTTCTTGAAGAAAAGCTGGATGATGTTAGTCCAATGGATCTTCTAATCTCCTCTGAGAAAAGTAAAGTTTATCAAAAAGTCATTCCTATTTTTGAATTAAGGCTGAGACAATTTTTAGCAGATATTCAATTGTTTCCTCCTGCAATGTATGCAAGGGTAACGGGGCTTTTGGCTAAAGGGGCGATTGATTTTCTTAAAACAGTTCACGAGACTGTAGATTTAACCCGATTCCAACCAATTAAGACGACAACATGCTTAAATAGCACATTCCCTTATCGCATCGTAACGGCAAGAGCTCTGAAAAAAGAAGATTTAGAGATCATCGATTTTATTGATAAGAATCGTGAATTAGTAGAAAGGCTAAGAGACATAAAATCTTTATCTGAGGGATCAGATTTTGATTTAGAAGATCTTTATTGGGAAAAAAAGAGGGAACAAGTGCAGCAAGTAATTGAAGAACTCAAAAAAAGAAATTTTTTTCTTAAGGGAAAAATAGATCAGCTGGTACCTGATTTTTATAAAGCCGTGGATGTCCTTTTCTATAAAAATTTGGATCCAGATTTTGCTTTAGCATTACAGAAATCTCTTTTTAGCGACTCAGACTCTGATCAGGTAAAAGAATTAAAATTGAAATACAAAGCAATTTGTAAGCGCATACGGGAACTCAACGACCTTGAGGATAAGATAGACGAAGAAGAAATTTCCTTTTACGGAGATGAGAAGGAGATTAGAGAAATGCTCTTCCATCAGGCAACCCAGCTTGTAGAGAAAGCTTTTCAACACGCTGAAGTCATGAAAAGTATGTATGATTCAAGAAAAGTTCAGTGCCGGTACATTAGTTTAGATTGGATTGTTAAGGCAGCAAATAAAGCGAAAGCATCAGCTCAAGAAGTAATTTCTCAAGCGAGTAGTCTTTCCGTGGAGGAACAACAACTTTTACAAGAGAGTCTGCAACAAATGCAGCGTCCATTGGATCAATTTTTCAGAATGGAACATGAGCATCAATATTTGGAAAAACTGCTCCAAGCAAAACAACAGTTAGAAGAGCGACCGGGTCGATTTTCGGACATTGAAAAAACCGAAGAGGAGTTGCAACAAGATCTGAGTGTCATTGAAGAAGAGCTCACTTGGCTCAAAGAATTTCTCAGGCGCAACAAAAATTCTTGTCTCGAAAAAATGAGTAGTCTTCCCGAGGCGGAAAAGCTTCAAGAGGAGTTTTCAAAAAAATATGCAGAACAAATGCTCGAGATGCGCAATAAAATAGTGGGAGAACTTTATTATTTTTCTGGCATTCATGAGAGAACGATAGCATTGCCTGAATGATTGTTGAACGGATGTTTTTTTCTGTAGCCTGTAGCCTGTAGCTTATAGCCTGGTTCGCATGTCCATCGCCCACATTCTCATTGATCGTACCGAAGGAACGATACTCGATTATGAAATTCCAGCAGCGTTGCAAGGCAAAGTTGTGGTGGGAAGTCGTGTCGCCGTGCCGTTGCGACGACAAGAAGTTTTTGGAACGGTCTTGGAATTGCGAGCCTCGAGTGAGTTCTCCAACATCAAGGCGCTCTCGCGCATCTTGATCTCGGAAGAGGCGCCATTGCTTTCTCCGCAACTGATGAAGTTGGCAGAATGGATGGCTGATTATTACGTGACTCCGTTGCATACGGTCCTACGAAGCTTGTTGCCAGGAAGCATTCGTGAGGCTAAGAAAAAAAGAAAAGCGAAGGATGAACTTTTTTTTGGAGAAACAATCCTACCAATACCGCCGCCAACGTTGAACAGCGATCAAGAGCGAGTGGTCAACGTGATTGGAGAGGTATTGCAAAAATATCATGAACTGGCACCAAAATATGCAATATCCGGAACTGACCCCTTCGCTTTTTTATTGCATGGGGTTACGGGAAGCGGGAAGACGGAAGTTTATTTGAGGTGCATTGAAAAAGCATTGGCGCTTGGCCGATCAGCTTTGGTACTTGTTCCGGAGATTGCCCTCACGCCACAAACAGTGGAGCGCTTTCGCGGACGATTCGAAAGAGTCATGGGGAAGAAACTCATCGCAGTTTTGCACAGTCATCTTTCGGAAGGAGAGCGGCATGAGGAATGGCTGAGGTTGCATCGAGGCGAAGCTCGGATTGCGATTGGAGCTCGCAGTGCTGTTTTTGCACCGTTGCAGAATCTTGGCCTCATTATTATCGATGAAGAGCACGAAGGAAGCTATAAGCAAGAAGAGGCGCCACGCTATCATGCTCGTGATGTTGCAGTGATGCGGGCTTATTTGGAAAAATGTCCGATCATTTTAGGAAGCGCGACACCATCGATTGAGAGTTTTCACAATGTTCAAATTAAAAAATATCGTCTGCTCGAACTCCCTCATCGTGCTGATCATCAAAAGATGCCACTCGTGCGCGTACTCGATCTTCGCTTGCAGGCGCGGGGCAAGCAGGCCGACGGCGTTCTCTCTTTTCCTCTTCGGCAGGCCATTGCAGCGCGGTTAGAAAAATCAGAACAGACGATTCTTTTTCTCAATCGCCGCGGATTTGCGAGTTCTCTTTTTTGTCAACAATGTGGATATGTTTGTGAATGTCCGCATTGCAGTTTGGCACTGACGTTTCATCGAACGAGCAACAGCCTGGTCTGCCATCTTTGTGGTCTGACTAAAAAATTACTAACACAATGTCCCGAGTGTCGCGAGCCTGTTCTCTTGCAGCGCGGCATGGGGACTCAGCGTGTTGAGGCTGCCATTCAGCAAGCGTTTCCTGAAGCACGTCTAGCGCGGATGGACACTGATACAATGAAAGGAAAAGGGATTTATCAAAAAACGTTGGATCGTTTTCGAAGTAGGCAGATCGATATTCTTATTGGAACGCAGATGATTGCTAAGGGCCTCGACTTTCCTAATGTGACTTTGGTCGGCATCATCAATGCCGATACGAGCCTGCAAGCGCCTGACTTTCGAGCTGGGGAGCGAACGTTTCAATTGTTAACCCAGGTTGCAGGACGCGCAGGGAGAGGAGATGTTGAGGGAGAAGTGATGATCCAAACTTACACCCCGGTGAGCCCTTCGATTCAATTTGCACGGCATCATGATTATCATGGATTTTTTGAACAAGAAATCGTCTTAAGAAAGCAGTTCGGCTATCCACCATTCCAACGGATGATTTTGGTGCAGCTCCGTGGCAAAATTCAAGAACGTGTCGCCTTCTCTGCGGCGGCCCTTCGAAAGGAATTACGGCAGGCCTTGCCCTCAACAGTAGATGTTGGTGAGGCTGTCCCGGCACCGCTCGAGCGAGCGCATGGGCAATATCGATTCCACATTGCACTGAAAGGAACCTCCGTCAAAAAAATGGGAGGCATTCTTAGATCCCTTCTCCGAAAAACTTCTTTTCCAAGTGGAGTTATTACTACCATCGATGTTGATCCGCAATCTTTGCTTTAAAAAAAGAAATTAACCGCAAAGAACGGAAGAAACGCAAAGAATTTATTTTTCTTTCTTTGCGTTCTTTGCGTTCTTTGCGTTTAAATATTTTTCTTTGCGGTTAATTGCTTTCATGAATAAAAAATCTTGGCTCCATCATCTCGAAGTCATCTTGCGGCATCTCGTCGCACGCGTGGCTCAGGCGCTAGCCATTTTTATTGTCATTGGAATTCCTGTGCTTTTGCTTGTGGTCCATTTTCACGGGCTCGGAGAAGGGATTCGTCAGAGCGTAGAGAAGGCTTTATCAGGAAAATTTTATGACGTAAAAGTGGAGCGTCTTTCTTTTACGTTGGGATCAGGATTGAAGGCGACCGATCTCCGGATCTTGGAAAAAAATGAAACGCATCGTCTTCTCGTGCATGCCAATCGTGTCACGATTTTGCCGCAGCTGGCGGCTCTCGCTCATGGAAAAATTGAAGTAGAATCGTTTCAATTGCATCATGCCACCATTGATGTTCCTCTCGGGAGAGCTGAAGAGCCACGATTGAGGCTTGATCACGTGGAGGCGACGATCGTTTCGCCTCCAGGACAAATTAGCGTCAATGATGCGCAGTTTAACCTCTGTGGAATTCACGTCTGCGTGCGCGGAAATTTTTTAAATCCAAAAACATTTGCTCCAAATCCGGTTCCCAGCGATGGTCCTGGAAAAATTGCGCAAACGATAGTGATGATCCAAAAAACGTTAAAGCAACTCCATTGGGAAGAGGCCCCTCCTATTTTGGAAATAGAAATTACCGGCGATCTCACCCATTTAGAAAGCCTTCGTGCGGATCGCATCAGCTTGCGCGGTGGATCGTGTCGCTATGAAGGAATGCTTTTCAATAGCATTGCTGCCGATATGGAATATGGACATCAGACTTTGAAGCTGCAGCAGCTGAAGCTGGAAGATCGTGTTGGAGAATTGCACAGTTGGGGAAATATCGATTTTCAAAAGCAAGAGGCGACAATGAACTTTTCTGGAACTGCAGATGTCATGAGTGTGGCTAGCTTTGCTTTAAAAAAAGATTTTTCAGCGAATGATTGGCATTGGAAAGAGGCCCCTCATTTGGAAGGGAGCGTAGGAGCTGATTGGAAAACAGCCCCACCAGTATTCCACGGAGAGGTGCATGTGCAAGCGGGAGCTTTTTCTTATCGTGGCGTGGAGATGGATCATCTGACGACGGGGGCGATCTTTAATCACGGAACTTTTCTCATGCGAGATCTCGATATCGCTGGCACTCCAGGGTCGCTGCATCTTGATTTCATGGCAGCTCCGCAGGATCAACGTGCCAGGATCAATCTCACGCTGGTGCCGCAACTTCTCGAACCTGCCGCGCGTGGCGGTTTACAAAAAACGCTCGCGACTATGAATTTTAAAGAGCCGCTCCATTTTACTTTTGAAGGGACTTCGCCCGGAGGAAATTTTTTTTCCTGGCAAGGAGCTGGCACCTTACAACTCGGGCCATCTTCGATGCGTGATGCTTGGATCGATAGTCTCTCTGCTGATTTTCAGCTGAAAGAAGGAGCATTTACGTTTCAAAATATTTTAACAAAAATTGGAGAAACCAAAGCTGAAGGGAGTTGCATTTACGATGTCAAAAATCAAGAAGTCCGTTTTCCTGGGTTGCATGCGAACTTAGATCCAGTTCCGATTATGATGTGGATCGATCCCCACATTGCGCAATCGCTGCTTGACTACCGATTTCATGAGCCTCCGGTGACCGATGTTACGGGAGTATTGGGATTGAAAGATCCACAAAAAAATAATTTCAGAGTTCAACTCAAGGCGCCTCAAGGCCTTGATTACACACTTCTGAAAAAAAATCTCACATTCCAGCAGGTTGCCGGAGAGATCCTCATCAAGAAGCAAGAACTCCTCGTCGACATTCCGCAAGCGTCGCTCTTTGGTGGTCGAACAGCGATCAAGGCGACCGTTTCGATTGTTCCTGGAGATGGACGTTATGGCGCCGACGTGACGCTGGATAGCGTGGATTTTAAAAGTTTGACCAAACTTTATTTTGAGTACGATACTTCGCAGGGAAAAATGAGCGGCGATTACCATTTTACCACAGTCACTGGCGATGACTACGCGATGAAAGGGAATGGGCGGATGCTGATCAAGGATGGAAGTGTCTACTCGATGCCTATTTTTGGACCGCTTTCGGTGTTGATGAACGATGTCATTCCGGGCTTAGGCTATCAGGCTGCGAACCAGGCTACAGCTGACTTCACGGTCGAGAAGGGCGTTATCAACACGAAAAACCTTTCTATTCACAGCGCCGCCTTCACGATGATTGGAGCCGGTGATATTTTTTATTTGGAAGATCGGATGAACATGAGCGTCCGACTCAATGTCCGTGGAATTCCCGGGATTATCTTTTTTCCCGTCAGCAAACTTTTTGAATATATTTCCGATGGCTCTGCAAAACATCCTGTTTGGAGAGCAAAGTATATTCCATTGCCGCCGGCAACGAAATAGGTTGTAGGTTATAGGTGGTAGGCTGTAGGGCAATCCGTTCGTTTTAGAGGGTGTCTTGAAAAAGCTAAAATCGCGCATTACTGCGTCGCTGTGATGCTCGCCTTCGTCGAGTATTACTTATACACTCCTCAGCTCTGCTTCTCGCTCCTTGTACTGCATCAATTTAATACACTATATTTTTCTTCAACTAACTTTTCCTACAACCTGGCATCTTTTAATATCGCTTCGCGATATTAAAAAATCACGCCCGTCTGCGCACCGATCACAAGAGCATTTGGCGTGCTTCCGAAGCCGCCCGGGTTGATGATCCATTGTAAATCGGGTTGGAAGTAGGCGTACTTCGTGAAGTTAATGCGATAGCCGGCTTCGTAAACCAATTCGTAGTTCAGACTTCCATTGCCAGCTGCAACCTGCGTTCCAGCGTAGGACGAGCTGAAATTTCCATAAATAAAACCTAGGATCGTTTGATCGTTAGCACGGTCTGGGAGGAGTCCTGTGTAAATAGCTCCTCCCTCAGCTTGGAAGGGTACTTTCGAAATATTTTGTTGAGGAGAAAAAGTGTAGGCGCTCCAAAGCACAAGACCTTTGTTGCTGGTAGAATCAACGCGGTAGACGGTTTGATCGGCATGCCAATAAAAACCGTACGCATTGGGAA
>VHCR01000017.1 GCA_016871655.1 Verrucomicrobiota bacterium | reverse complement strand
CTCTTTCCGTATTGTTTGTGACATTGGCATCCTTCTTGGTTGCCGGTGTCATCCTTTATGAGTCAACGTCTTATTTTTACCTACTTGATTTTCCCGCCTCGGGTGTCAAAACTTATGAGGCAACAGGAAGGTTAATCCTGTCGAGCTTCTAGATTGACGTATTTTCTTTAAACTTTTAAACTTCTCAACCCTTCAACTTTTTTACCCATGAACGTTACTACTGAACAAAAAGAAAATTGTGTGATCGATTTGCACATCACACTTCCTGCCGACCGCTTCGAACAAGAATGGAAGCGCATCACAGAAGAATATTGTCGCTTAGCTCGCATTCCTGGTTTTCGCAAAGGAAAAGCTCCTCGCTCTGCCGTAGAAAAAAAATATGCCAAGGAAATCAAGGAAGAAGTCACGGAGAAGCTGATGCAGGCTGCGGTCCGCGAAGCGATCCAAGAAAAAAAGATGGAGTTGGCGCAGTATCCTCAAGTTAAAGAAGTGAAATTGAATGACGACCATACCTTGGAAGTAACAGCAACGCTTGTGACGAAGCCCGAGATCGAACTTGCTGAGTATTCCGGTCTTGAAGTTTCTGTCGAAAAGCATCTCGTTGATGATGCGGCTGTGAGTCGACAGCTTGAAAAAATGCGCGAAGATGCAGCTGATTTTGTGACGGCTGAAGGACGTGGATTGAAAATGGAAGACTTTGCCATTGTCGATTATTCAGGAATGTTAGACGGGAAAGCGTTACAAGAAGTTCATCCCGACTTGCCACCGAGCTATGCAGCGAGGCAGCATGCCTGGTTCCGGATGGAAACAAAATCGCCGCTGCCTGGATTTGCTGAGGCTCTTCTCGGAATGAAGCCTGATGAGTCGAGAGAAGTGACCATCACTTTCCCAAAAAATTCTCCCGAAGAAATGTTGAGAGAAGCAACCGTGACTTATGCGGTGAAGCTTCATGAAATCAAAGAACGCCAATTGCCTGCTTTGGACGATGCTTTTGCTGGAAAATTGAAACCAGGTTTGACACTCGAGGCCCTTCAAAAAGAGATCCGCGATTACTTGCAGCAAATGATGGATTATCAATTTCATCAAAAGGCGCAAGCAGCTGTTGTTAAAAAATTGTTAGAACAAAATCCGTGCGAGCCTCCTGCAACCATGGTGCAGCGCGAAGTGGCTAACGTTCTTCAAAATGTCATTCGCGAGAATCAGGAGCGTGGCGTTCCTGAGGAGATGATCAAATCGCATCAAGAGGAGTTGATGGTCTCTGCCAAGCAGAGTGCAGAAGAAAAAGTCAAACTGCATTTCATCCTGCAGGAAATTGTCAAAAAAGAAAAAATTGAAGTTACTCCTGAAGAGTTGCATCAAGAGATTGGTAGGCTTGCTCAACGCTATCGGATGACCGTTGAAAAATTATTGAAAGAGCTGAAAAAGAACCATGCTCTTGGCAGTGTTCAAGAGGATTTAATTTTCAACAAAACACTTCAATGGCTTGTCGATCATGCTAAAATTACAGAGTTGCCAGCCTCCGCTCCTGCAGAGCATGATTGCGGCGAGGAAGGTCACGTGCATGGGCCTCATTGCCATCACTAAAATTGAACACTAAGAATGTAACGATTATGAATATGAATTCTTCTTCTCCAAAAAATTCGATGCTAGTCCCTGTTGTCATCGAGCAAAGCGGTCGCGGTGAGCGGAGCTACGATATTTATTCCAGGCTGCTCAAAGATCGGATCATTTTTATTGGAACCGATATTAATGATCAGGTCGCCAATCTGGTGATTGCTCAGCTGCTTTTCTTGCAAATGGAAGATCCGAAAAAAGATATCCACATCTACATTAACTCACCTGGAGGCTCGGTGACAGCAGGATTAGCGATCTACGATACCATGCAGTTTGTCACGTGTGACGTGGCGACTTATTGCATGGGGATTGCAGCAAGCTTTGGTGCGGTAATTCTTTGTGCAGGTACTAAAGGAAAACGTTTTGCTCTTCCGAATTCTGATATCATGATTCACCAAGTTTCTGGCGGTGCGCAAGGAACGGCGAGTGATGTCGAGCGGAGTGTTGAGTTCATGTACAAATTGAAACGACGCCTCAACAACATCATTGCGCATCACACTGGCAAAACAGCAAAAGAAGTGGAGCATGATTCCGATCGCGATTATTACATGACCGCTGCAGAAGCCTGTAAATATGGCCTCGTCGACGAGGTCGTTAAATCACGCAAAGAGATCAAAGGTTTTCCGGAAAAAAGTGAAAAGAGTGATCTCTTGTGAGTTTTAAATAGTCGGCATTGATCAAAATGACTTCCAGCCTTCAGCCTTCAGCCTCCAGCCTTTTCCTCTGGGGTGTTGATCTAGGAGGAACAAAAATTGAGGCAGCCATCATTGATCCGACTCATCCTGATATTGGATTATATCGGCGACGTGTTCCGACAGAGGCTGAAAAAGGTTACGACCATATTCTTCATCAGGTCGTCAAACTGGTCGAAGAATTGGAATCACTTTCTGGATTGAAGCGTCCCAATAAAATTGGTTTTGGAACGCCGGGAATGATTAATTCGACGACTCATTTGCTGGGACATGCGACTAATACTCAATGTTTGAATGGGCGAGTGTTAAAACAAGATATTCAAAATGTCCTTGGCGTAGAAGTAATCATTCAAAATGATGCCAACTGTTTTGCTTTAGCTGAAGCCACGTTGGGAGCGGCTCGAGGAAAAAAAATAGTGATGGGATTAATTTTAGGAACGGGAGTTGGTGGTGGATTGGTTATTGACGGTCGCGCCATCGAAGGACTCAATCATATCTCTGGTGAATGGGGACATAATCCGTTGCGTGGGGAAGAACGATTTTGTGGTTGTGGAAAACGAGGATGCAATGAAACGATTTTTTCGGGGCCAGCGCTGGAGCGATTTTATTTTGAACAAACTGAAAAAAAACTTTTGCTTCCTGAAATTGTGAAACAAGCAGAAGTTGGAGATAAGGCTGCGCAAAAAACATTGCAACGACTCCAAGAAAAATTTGCTGAGGCGATTGCTGTGCCTATCAACATCCTCGATCCCGACGCGATCGTGATTGGAGGAGGTGTGGGAAATATTGATATTCTCTACACACAAAAAACACACCATGAAGCGGCACAACATGTCGTCAACAGATCTTTGAAAACTCCTTTTTTAAAACCGATGTTGGGAGATAGCGCCGGGGTCTTTGGGGCGGCTTTGTTGACTAAAGAGGGCTAGCCCGCAAATTTCATACTGATCCTGCTGCGGCTTGCGAAATCCTGATGGATATATAGTGTATTAAATTGAAAAGGGCACGCGATAAGCTTGCTCTTTTTCCTTAGAACTGCGTTCTCAGATCTCACGTTATCTTCGGATAGCGCTTCGATCTTCGGCCTTGTTCTAAGAAGAAATTTCAGCGCTTCTAACATGCCCTTTTCAATTTAATACACTATAGCGTCAGGATTCGCGGTGCCTCGCGACGAATCAGTATCAAATTTGCTGATTAACTATTTTCCTCATCATTTTTTCTCTTCGATAGTGGCCTTAATGGCAAAAATGCTAGTGGGTTTCTGTATCGGTTTAGCTACAGTTTCTCTTTTTCATATGAGTGGATATCCCAAAATGATGGTGCTTCTTGAATCCAGCCTTCCACCTAGCTTTTTAACCCTTGTTTTTGCAGAGGAACAGGGACTAGCTGAAGAATTTTTACTCACCTTCTTGCCAATGGCAGGCATGATGGGTTTCTTGATTCTTTATTTTGCGTATTCAACTTTTGGAGCCATTCATTAACACCTCCACGAGACGCTGCGTTCGCGGGCTTGAGAAGACTCCGTGATGCATTGCGTTGGGGAGAAAGGCAAAGCCTAGTTCGTGTTCTGGGATAGCAAATCCAACAGCGCCTCCTGCGCCGGGATGACCGAAGGAGCGTGGGGTTGGGAAGATGTTAAGATTGCCACTCATCATGAAGCCTGCAGAAAAAAATGTTTCTGCCATTAGTACGCGGTCTCGTCCGAAAGTTAGTGGCGTTTCCATGGAGTGACGTGTTGTTTTGCTGAAAAAGCGCGTGTCATCTTGTGTTGCAAGGATCGAATAAAATTTTGCCAATGCATCAGCGGAGCTAATCGCGCCTGAGGAGATGATGGAAGCTTGACGCAAGGCTGGTTGGTTCATGGCTAATGTTGAAAAATTTCCACCAGGTTCCATAAAAGCCCGTCGCGTGAGAGAGGCGTGATCAGTGTAAGCTGCTCCAAATTCACTCGAAGGTGGTGCTGTTTTAGCGGGGATGACATCAGCAGTTTTTGAAATCAAATCTTCAGGAATCCCAAACCACAAATCGAGTTGCAGCGGATCGGCAAATTGGGTGCGCCAATACTGAGCGAGCGAAGGAGTGCCGGTGATACGACGGAGCAATTCATCAATCAAGTAACCAAACGTTCGGGCGCCGTAGCCGTGTCCGCCATCGAGAGTCCAATTAGGAGCTTGTGCGGCAAGGGCTTTAACAATCAACTCATGGTCAGTGAGTGAAAAACCTTTTTGATTCAAGACAGCAAGCCCAGCGCGATGAGAGAGGAGTTGGGCGATGGTGATGTTTTCTTTTCCAGCTTGTGCAAACTCTGGCCAAAATTTTGAAACTCGTTCTTCCAAAGAAATTTTATTTTCCTGCAAGGCATGTAGCAAACAAGCGGCTCCAACGCCTTTTCCCGCTGACCAGATCAGGGTGATGGTATCCGCTTCCCAAGGCTGAGTTGCAGCGGCATCTTTCCATCCGCCGTAGGCGGAGAAGATTTTTTCTCCACGATGATAGAGCGCAAGCGAGGCGCCGCCAAGAGGCTCCTCTTCTAAAGTTTTTTGAAAAACGGAAGTGAGTTTGTTTGCGAGATTGGAAGTGAACATAAGAGCGCAAGTGGTGCTGCCAATGTTTCAAAAAAGAATTCACCACAAAGAGCACAAAGATGATTTGAAGATAGGAGATGGAAGATGGAAGATAGGAGTCGTGGCCTGCTTTGCAGGCACATTAAGAGTTAGGAGAATCTTCCAAATTGTTTGCGCCAGCAAACCACAACTTCCATCTTCCATCTCCTATCTTCCATCTTCTAAAAAATTTCTTTGCGGTTAATTGCAGTTTTTTCTAAGCAATAGTTACCTCTTTGCAGAGATAGACATCCTGAATCGCATGCAACAACTTGACGCCCTCTTCCATCGGGCGTTGGAAGGCTTTGCGGCCAGAGATGAGGCCCGTTCCGCCAGCGCGTTTGTTGATGACAGCTGTGCGGACTGCTTCTGCAAAATCGTACTCGCCGGAAGCGCCGCCGCTATTGATCAAACCTGCACGGCCCATGTAACCGTTGGCAACTTGGTAACGGCAGAGATCAATCGGATGATCGGAGGTAAGTTCTGTGTAGATCCGTTCGTCTAATTTTCCGTAGCTCGAGTTCCCAGTGTTGAGCGCTTTGTAGCCACCATTATTTTCCGGAAGTTTTTGTTTTACGATGTCGGCTTCGATGGTCACGCCGAGATGATTGGCCTGGCCGGTGAGGTCAGCGGAGAGATGATAATCTTTATCTTTTTTGAAAGCAGGATTGCGCAAATAACACCAAAGGACGGTTGCCATGCCCAGTTGATGGGCATAGCGGAAGGCTTCGGCGACTTCGACAATTTCATGACCTGCATCTTCAGAGCCAAAATAAATTGTCGCTCCGACAGCAGCAGCTCCCATGTCATAAGCTTCTTCCACTCCGCCAAACATAATTTCTTTAAATTGGTTTGGATAAGTGAGGAGCTCGTTGTGATTGAGTTTTACCAAAAAAGGAATATGGTGCGCATATTTGCGAGCGACAGCGCCGAGCACGCCAAAGGTTGAAGCGACAGCATTGCAACCGCCTTCGATTGCGAGTTTGACGATATTTTCCGGATCAAAATAAATGGGGTTCTTCGCAAAGCTAGCGCCAGCCGAGTGCTCCACGCCTTGATCTACGGGGAGGATTGACATATAACCCGTGCCACCAAGACGGCCATGGCTGTACATCCGTTGAAGATTTCCTAATACACGAGGATTCCGATCGGTGTGAGAAAAAATACGATCTACAAAATCAGGCCCGGGCAAGTGGAGCAGTTTTTTATCAATCGTTGTGCACTTGTGATCAAGAAGAGAAGAAGCTTCCTTGCCGAGTTGTTGTTGGATGGAGTCGATCATAAAATAGGATGTAGGTTGTAGGCTGTAGGTTATAGCTTTCAGGATGGATTCGTCAATGTTGCTTCGTAATTTTTAATTGAAGTGAAAAGTTAGGTGACTCAAACATTGTGAAGTAATTTTCGAAGGCGCTTTCCAGTAGCTTCGATGGGATGTTTGGCTCCTTGCTGAAGGAGCTTTTGATAGTTTTTTAAACCGGTTTGATATTCTTGGATCCATTCTTTAGCAAATTGGCCGGATTGGATTTTTTTTAAGGTACGTTGCATTTTTTTCTTAACCGATTCATCAATGATTGTTGGACCAACTGTGAGATCCCCATATTTAGCGGTTTCGGAGATGGCTGCACGCATGCCGCTGATGCTAGATTGGTAGATGAGGTCGGTGGTGAGCTTGAGTTCTCGCAGCGTGCTGATGTAAGCCAATTTTGGCGAGATGCCTCCTTCTACCAAGGTTTCAAAGCCTCGTTGAATTAAGGCACTCACCCCACCGCAGATGACTGCTTGTTCTGCGAAGAGGTTGCTTTCCGTTTCCTCTGCAAATGTTGTGGCAATGATGTCGTTCTTTTTGCTTCCGATGCCATGAGCCCAAGCAAGAGCAAGTTGTTTTGATTTTTTAGAAAAATTTTGATGAACCGCAATTGCTGTTGGAATACTCTTTCCAGCGAGAAAGGTAGCGCGAACATTAGGGCCTGGGCCGCCTTTGGGGGAAACCATCACAACGTTGAGGTCAGGCCTGAGCTTGATGAGTCGATAGTGTACAACAAAACCATGTAGAAAAAGAAGCGTCATGCCTGGATGCAGATGAGGTTCGATTTCTTTTTTAAAAATCTCAGGGATTTTTAAATCGGGAAGCGCCAGGCAAATGAGATCTGCTTTTTTGACGGCCTCTGCCGTCGACATCACCTCGAACCCCTTTTTTTGAGCGGTTTTGCGGCTTTTGCTTTTTGGAGGAAGACCAATCAAAACTTTGATGCCGCTGTCACGCAAGTTGAGAGCCTGCGCATGCCCTTGGGAACCAAAGCCGAGAATGGCGCAACGTTTTGAGTGCAGAAGAGAGAAGGTCTTTTTCATGCGAGGCTTCTTAGTTTTTGAACAACAGAAGAAATAATTTTTATCGATTCTTTTATTTCGATTTCCGTTGTGAAGCGTCCAAAGCTGAAGCGAAGTGTACTGCGAGCCTCTTCTAAGGTGCATCCCATGGCACTTAAGACATGGGATGGAGTGCGCGATTGAGTGTTGCAAGCAGAGCCTGCGGAACAAAAAAGTTTTTTTTCATCCAACAAAAAAAGAGCGGCGGTAGCCTCGATCTTATCAAACGTTAAGCTGCTGGTGTTGGGAAGACGTGAGGCTTTTTCTCCGTTGAGATGAACTCCTTGCAAGGACCTCATCAACATTTTTTCAAAATAATCTCGCAAGGTCGTGAGGCGTTGTTGTTCCGAGGAAAGTTTTTCTTTAGCCATCATAGCTGCATGACCAAAACCGGTAATGCTTGCGACATTTTCAGTTCCAGCTCGTCGTGTGCCCTCCTGAGAGCCTCGTAGTAAGGGAGTGTAGGAGACATGACGATTGACGTAGAGCGAGCCGACGCCTTTCGGTGCATAAATTTTGTGGCCAGAAAGCGAGAGGTAAGAAACGGGAATTGATTGTAGATCGATGGGAATTTTTCCAACAGCTTGGACGGCATCGAGGTGAAGAGGTATATTTTTTTCTGCAGCAATCGCAGCAATTTTTTCGACAGGAAAAATGACGCCAGTTTCATTGTTGGCCCAAAGTAGCGAGATCAATGCTGTGGAAGGCGTGATCGAATTTTCTAATTGCTCGAGTGAAAGATTTCCCTCTCGATCGACGGGAAGGTAAGTGACCTCATAGCCGCAAGATTCGTAGTATTGACAAAGTTCCAGCGTGGCGCTGTGTTCGACGGTTGAAGTGATCAAGTGACGCTTCTCAGGAGCCGCTTCTAAGGCCGAAAGAAAGGCTGTGGTGATAGATTCAGTGGCACAGCTAGTAAAGATGATTTCTCGCGGAGTGGCATGGAGAAGTTGTGCTACGCTCTCTCGAGCCTCTGTCAGGGTCTCTGTGGCACGACGTCCCAGTCGATAAAAGCTGGAAGGATTTCCAAATTCTTGATCAAGAAAAGGCCTCATCGCCTCACGCACCGCAGGGTCGATGGGGGTGGTGGCGTTGTAGTCGAAGTAAAGCATGAAGAGAGGCTACAGGCTACAGGCTGTAGGCTACAGGTAAAAATTAGGTCTTCGACAAAAACTCAACTTTTTGGCGCGGTTTCGAGGGAGCAATAGGCGCCGGTTTTTTTTGTCCTCCCTGATCCCGATCATCATCGTTCTCTCCGCGTTCTTTTTCATGAGGATCAAAAAAATGATCGAAGGCGATGAAGAAGGCTTTGGCATGCCGTGCTAGGATAATATTAGCTGCAATGACCGGAATGAGAACCATGAGAAGGAGATAAAAAATGGGAGGATGAAATTTTAAATCGATGGTAAAATAGAGAATGAGTCCAATAAGGCTTCCCATGCCATAACTTCCAGCCCATGTCGCGAGTAAGAAATATCCGGGTTCTCGCTCGTAGGGATATCCGCAACGATGACATCCATCAAGTGGTGTGAACCAATCACGTAGTGATCGCGTTTTTTTTAGTGATGGGAAAATGGGAGTGATCCCGCAAGTAGGGCATCGAAGTCGGAGAGAGCGAAGAAAATAAATCCAAGCTGTTCGTAGTTGATAACCAGAAATATCATTCATAAAAACTAGTGAGTCCAGTGTCCTCCAGGCGTTAATGCAGGATGCCATCCCGGCGCGTCACTATCGGCATAATTCGTAGGTCCTACGGCGCCGATCATTGGTTGATGAATCGCTTTTCGCCAAAGTCCGCTCATGCTCTCACCGGTGTGGCAGCCCCAGCTCTTGATGAAAGCATGAGGCCCAAAAATGGTAGGATTAATTTGAGTTAATTCTGTTTCATGAAGCCAGGCCTTGGAGCCAGTGTCAATTTGATTGCTGTAATCAAACATGAAGCAAGCGCGGTTAGAGTGTCCGAAGTATTCAAAGTCAGCAATTTTTTCTCGGTCACGAGGGCGCCCGTAGTTGAGGTAATTGAGGAATTCTTTTTGAGAATGAAAAAAGACAAGGTGAGCTTTGTATTTGTCGCGGACCGATTTGATATTCGCCAAGAGATCTTGCTTCTCTTGCCTCTTGCCACGTCGTTCGTAGGCTGGTTCGTAAACCATCCAAGTAATTTCATCTTGAGGGGTTGCCTGTTCGCGCAGCTCTGCGAGGCGATTACGAGCGCCCCGAATAAAGTTGGCCCACCAATGATCATGAGGGATCGGTTTGTACTGCTCCCACTCGATGAGTGAAGGGCCGCCGCTCACAACAATGAGCTCGCGTTGGAAAGCTGGCGCAGCTCTGAGTTGCGTTGAGGTGAAAGAAAAAATGAAAAGAAAAATTCCTAAAATAAGATAACGAATTCTCATGATGAAAGAACTTTATTTTAGAATTTTAGAAGTTCTAGTCACAAGATTTTTAGATTTCTTGAGAGGAAGCTTTTTTTTAGCAGACGCTGAAGTCGCTTGAAGCAACGCCTCCAACTCTTCTTTTTTTAAATCGCGATAGCGTCCGGCTGCTAGGCCGTGGAGCTTGATAGGACCAAGTCGGACGCGGACAAGGCGTTTGACTTTAAAGCCAAGAATGCCGAGCATGACGCGGATCTGCCGTTTTAATCCTTGATGGAGGACTAGCTTGATACGGTAAGGACTCAGTTGTTTGACGGATTCGACACGAGCCATCGTCTCTTCCATCCAGATTCCTTTTTTTAAGGCAGCGGCAACTTTTGGTGTGAACGGTTGGTCAAGAGTGACTTCATATTCTTTATCGATGCCGCGTGAAGGGTGGAGCAAGTTTTGCGCGAAGAGCCCATCGTTGGTCAGAAGCAACAAGCCTTCACTTTCTTTATCAAGACGACCGACATGAAAAAGCGTTGCTGCTTCGGGAGGAAGAAGATCAAAAATCGTTCTTGCTGCATGACGATCGGAGCGCGTGGAGACATAGCCTGCAGGTTTGTGCAAGAGGAGATAGCGATGACGCGCTTGGTGAATCTGACGACCATTCACGCGCACGTCATCTTCGGGAGTCACACGCGTAGCGAGACTGCGACAGACGCTTCCATTGATAGAGACGCGACCTTCCAGTACATGCTCTTCACAAGCGCGCCGCGAGCCGAGGCCGGCGGATGCGAGGAAGCGATTGATTCTAACTCCGGTGGAATTCATGCATCATTATTGGTGTTACGCGATATCATCTTTCGATAATTGAACGTCGCGCAAAATTTTTAAAAACAATCCTGGTCCAAGGGTTTCCCCTGAGTGTACTGGAATAACAGTACGACGACCATCAAGGTGACGAAGAAAATGATGAATTCCTTTAATTCTTACAATAGTAAAACCGTGTTTGTTGAGAAGTTTAATAAGTTCTTTTCCCGTAACTTTAAGAAGTTTTGCCATAACTACACAGCAACACGCTGAACGCCGATAAAATCAGGGGATTCATAAAAAGGATGTTCCTCCACTTCTAAACAAAGCTCAATTGCTTCACGAATTCTTTTCATGAGAACATCCAACGATTTTGCTTGAGTGTGACATCCTTCGAGCGCCGGTACTGAAGCAATAAAAAATCCTTCAGTATCACGTTCGATCACGACATTGAATTCATTCTTCTTACGCATACTTTTAAAATAACAAGAAAAGAAAACTTAGCAAGATTGGAACATCATATAATTTTTTCGTGGATTTGTCTGCGTTTGCGGTTATTTTTTTTCTTATGACTGATCCTTACCTGAATCTTTTAGAAGTGCTCCGATCGCATTATCAGTTGCCAGCGTTTCCTGATCCGCTGCCATCAACGCAGTTTCATTTGGAGTTGGAAAACGGATTGACCATCACGATCGATTGGCATCCAGAGACGGAGATGGTGGAATTTTTTTCTACGATTGGAACTTACAATCCCGAGCGAGAGGCTCAAGTCATGAAGGCCTTGATGCAGGCGAACTACCTCTGGGCCGCCACGGCCGGTGGAACGTTGAGCGCGCGGCCAGATAAAAAAGAAATTTATCTCGCTTACCAATCGCCGATCATTGCGTTTGTTGAAGGACGCGAGGAAGATTTTGTGAATCTTGTTGGAAAATTTGGAGCGATTGCTTCGGATTGGAACGTCTTATTGCAAGAGCTTTCGGAGGGGAAGGGAGTTGCTTCGTAATTTTATTAACGAACGAATTTATGGATCGAGCTTCTAGTGGTAACTCAGCATGGACGAATGTTCCTGATGATCGCTTTAGTAACTTGATCAGTAAACCTGATCATTACGAAATTAAAGGAAGTTTGACTGCCTGTACTAATGGTGAATTATCTCGTGAATTAAGAGTTGAGGGAGGCACAAAGCCTCCAAGTTTTTTACAGCGAGGCTATAGAGCGATTACACGAACTCAGGGTCAGAGCGATGCTTACCGGAACGGAATAGAAAATGTGAGAGAATTGTTGCTGCAGAAATACGATCAAAATGCTGTCGCGCGGTTTGATAATCATTTTGCTTATCGTCGATGGGCTGGAAAGCCGCTTACAGTGCGGGCGTTCAAGGTGTTCATTGCAAAAGAAGAGGAGCTGCGTCAAGGAAGTGTCAATATTAGCACAGAGAAGAGCGCTGTTCGCAATTTGGAAGGACTGAAAGAAAAGCTTTCAATGGATAAAAAAGAATGGCGTGTCATTGGAGGAAGTAAAGTTCCCTCTGCGGCTAAGACAGCTTATAGTTTTCCTATTCTTCCAATTAAACGTTCCTGGTTTGAATTTTCTGCCGATGCAGAAGATTTGAAAACAGGACGCGAGGCTGGAATTAGTGAAGCAAAAACAGCAATTTTGAATTTGATTCCCAATGAGACAACAAAAAAACATGTTGATCATCTTTTTGATTGTCATTTTGCAGAAAAAATTAAAAGCAAAGAGCCCTTAACCGTGAAGGAGCTTTCTTCTTTTATCGATGCTGCAATTAAGATTAGAAATAGTGAAAATGGAATGTTAGGAGGACTCTATTCGGCCGTCCGCACGGCTAATGACAATGGTCAAGACGCTGGTCAAGCAGTGTATAATTTTTTTAAAACAGCCTATCATGATCTTGGCCTTGCTGCAGGAGCTGCAGTTGTTTTGGATCAAGAGCGCAATGCCAATGATCCTATTATGGGGTTGATAAAAGGTGTTGCAGCAGGCACCTTAGTTGCTAGTGAAAGCGATACTGAAAGAATTTTGACGGCGGCTGCAGAACGTTTCATTGCAGCATCAACTGCTGCTGCTCCACAGACTTCCTGGACGTCATGGTTGCTTAAATGTGCTACCTTTGGAATTTATTAAACCCCTCACTTCTCAACAGCTGCCAAGCAGCGACTCAACTAATCAACTTTTCTTTCCATGCGCATTCTCTCCGGCATTCAACCTAGCGGCACGCTTCATCTCGGAAATTATTTTGGGATGATGCGTCCTGCGATCGAGCTGCAAGATCAAGGTGAAGCTTTTTATTTTATTGCAGATTATCATGCGCTGACGACGTTGAAGGATCCTGCGGTTTTGCGAAAAAATGTGCGGGAGGTGGCAATCGATTTTTTGGCGGCAGGGCTTGATCCGAAGAAGTGTTGTTTCTTTCGTCAAAGCGATGTCCTTGCGGTGACCGAGCTCTCGTGGATCTTGGCAACAGTTGCACCGATGGGGCTCCTGGAGCGATGCCACTCTTACAAAGACAAAATTGCAAAAGGTCTTCCTGCCTCGGTTGGGCTTTTTTCTTATCCAGTTTTGATGGCGGCTGATATTTTGATTTATGACAGCGATATTGTTCCTGTTGGAAAAGATCAAAAGCAACATGTCGAGGTCGCTCGTGATCTCGCAGTGAAGATGAATGAGACATATGGTTCGCTTTTTAAATTGCCAGAGCCAAAAATCAAGGAAGAGACAGCAACTGTTCCAGGTCTTGATGGAGCCAAGATGAGCAAGAGTTATGGGAACACGCTTCCACTTTTCTTAG
>VHCR01000016.1 GCA_016871655.1 Verrucomicrobiota bacterium | reverse complement strand
ATTGCTCCTCGGGCGGTATGGAGCATACAGCCGTCGTCGCAACCCATCGCCTTCCTTGTCTGCATCAGGATTCGCGGCGCCTCGCGACGAATCAGTATGAAATTTGCGGGCTAGTAACGCTACTACTCAGATTTTTTATGCCTTTCAGCGGATTAAGTCAGCGATTTTTGTTCGCTCTAGCCACTAGTTTTCCTTTGACGATTCGAAAAATAGGGTTACCTTTTAAAAATACTTTTTATTATATGAAAAAATTAAACTTCCTCACATTAATAGCAGTCGCTTTTTCCTTGTTGGGATTAAGTCAGTTATCAGCTCAACAAGATCCTAGCCAGCCAGTGACTGTTCAAGATCCCGGCAACAGTGAAGGGCCATTTGGCCTCAACAAAGATCAGCTTCTGAGCCTCGGCTATCGCATGTGGCACAATTATGCCGGTGGAACGTTGGAAGGACTCACAAAGTGGGATGGCTCTGATGCCGATCATCAATTTATGTATCTCGGTATTGCCAATAATATTTGGCTGCCAGCAGGTTCTTCTTCCATGTTCCAAGCAGATTGGCCAACTGTAGCGCAAGAGCTTCAGGACCTTGGTTGCAAGATCAAGCCATGGATGTTGGGAGATTGCCCTTGGTCTTCCCAAGAACAATTCGACGCTGATTTTAATAGCAAGAAAATGGTTTGGCTCCGGACTCATCTCTCCAAAAAGAAATTAGTTCGCGCTCAAGCTTTCTCCATTGCAGAACGGCTCCAACGCTCGATGGATCCTAGCGCGCCAGATTCTCTCTTAAACGGTCTCACTGCTGATCAAAGTGCTCTCGTGCAGAAAAATTTCGACCTCGTCGCTCATTGTGCAGATCCTCTTGGCGTCTATGCCTTGATTGATTATGTGAACTTTAAAGGAGAAGGTCGCCTTGATGGCTCTGAAAAATTCAATGGTGAGGGCTGGGGGCTGCTTCAAGTGCTGCTCAACATGCAAACTCCTGCTGACGGAGCTGGCGATGTAGCCATCATGACAGCTTTTGTTCAAAGCGCTAAATTCACGCTTTGCCAACGAGTCATCAACCATAAGATTCAAGATCCTAACAACAATGATGTCCAATATCTTGATATGTGGGTCGCGCACTTGAACGACTATTTGTTGACTAATACGGAAGTAACTGCACGTGGCTTAGATCAAGCCCCTGCTGAGGCTGCCCCGGCAGATGCTTCGAATAACTAAAAATTTCTAGTTTAAATTAACTTTTCAAAAGGGGTCAGTCCCATAATTCATAACTGCGTTTATGAATTAGTAGGTGCTGACCCCTTTTTAATTTTTTTCCCTCATGAAAGCAATTCTTAAGCGATTTTTTGTTGGTGTTTTTATTATCGCGCTCAGCGGTGTTGCTTTTTGGGTGATGCGCTCAGGAGCTTTCTCGCCGCATCAACCTTTGAATGCCACTGCTGCTGCGAAGGCCTTTGATCCCCATCTTTCGGTGTTGCTCGCGCAACAGCAAAAACAAAAAGTTTTATCCAAAATTTCTCCCTCTGTGCCTGCTGCTCATCATCGAGTATCTGCACCGTTGGATCATCTTTCTGAGGAAGAGGAGCGTTCTTTTCCTGGAGGCATCGTTGTAGAGGCCACAGAAATAGAGGGTCCTGAGGCGGATCAAAAAATTCGTCTGCGCATCTTAAAAACGCATTTTAAATATCCGTTTATTCGCACCGAGGAATTAATTGATCAGCAAGGCGTGATCACGCGGGCGGAGATGGTGGCCGATCATTTTTTAGTGACGCTTCCGCCGGGGGCAACACCGGAGGCTTTTTTAAAAAAAATGGGATTGCAAGCGAGTTTGATCACGCGCGTTACGCCTGATGCTTCGCTCTATCGTGTGGACCTCAACTCTTCTTCGCTGAGCACGCTTCCTCATGGCTTGGAGAAAGGTGCTGAGGTTCCTGGAGCGATCTGTGAACCTGATTTCATCGCGCATAGTTATTTAGTTCCGAACAATCCCTTTTATAAAACAAATCAATGGGGACTCTGGCCTTCTTTTTACTACAGGAGTCAGATCTTTCCTTTTGCGGAGCATCTTTTTGATGCGGGAAGTGATGCCGAGCATGCTTGGGATGTTCAGACCTCTGCTGCTTCGATTGTCGTGGCGGTGGTTGATTCTGGAATTCGCTATACTCATGAAAATCTTGTGGGCAACATTTGGCAAAATCCAGCGCCTACTGATGATGATAAAAGAGGATGTGTTACAGACCACGATGGGAACTTGATTTGCTGCGGGTTCAATGCCTATGGCGATGGGTCTCTGGATCGGAACGGAAATCATATCCCAAGTGGAAACCCGATGGATCTTGAGGGACATGGAACTTATGTTGCTGGCATCATCGGGGCCACGGGCAATAGTGGCGTAGGCATTGCGGGTGTTGCATGGAAAGTGCAACTGATGGCATGTCGGCATAGCGATGAGAATGGAAATATTGCAGTGAGTGATTCGATTTCCTGTATTGATTATGCGATAGAGCACAAAGCACGAATCATTAATTGCAGTTGGGGAACCGGAGATGTTTATTCTCAAGACCTCTACAAGGCGATGCAGCGGGCACAGCAGGCTGGAGTTATTGTTGTTGCAGCAGCAGGGAATGAGGGAAAAAATTTAGATGAAATTCCTGATTATCCATCTTCGTTTGTCCATGATTTTAAAATTCCTAATGCTGCGAGTAAAGAGCCGCAAGAGAAATTGATGAAGGGGCTAGACAACATTATTGTTGTCACTGCGAGCACCATGGCAAATGAAATTGTTCCAGCGCTTAGTCCAGAAACTTCGATTGCTAATTTTTCCTCACCATATGGCGTTGATTATGGACCTAACACAGTTCATCTCGCTGCGCCCGGTTGGAATATTTATGGGCCGTATGTTCATGAGCCAGGCCAGCAAGTTAATGAATTTAGCGATGCCGGCTACGCCAATGGTGGAGGTACTTCTGCCGCGGCGCCGTTTGTGACTGGGACGCTGGCGCTCTTAGCAGAACTTTATCGCATGGATTCGTACCAAGCATTGATTGGGCGTCTTTTGACTTCTGTCGATAAGAATCCTGCTTATGAAGGCAACGTCATCACTGGAGGCAAATTGAATATCTACAAAGCGCTGACTCAAGTTTATACACCGCTTTCTCCTTCTGTGAAAGAGCAATAAACCTCGATAGCCACTTGCGCTGGAGGCTCAAATTTTTTAAAATCAGAAAATGTTATCGAGTGAGGCATCTCATTGTTGGAAATGGCGGCTTTTTTTTATAGGAGTGACCTTGCTTGTAGCAGGATTTATTTTTTTTAAAAATAAGAAACCTGCAGCTGTGGCAGAACCTCGATTTCAAATAAGGGCAGCGGTGATCTCTCAAAACGAGAAGCCATTTTATCAAGAGGAAACGATCGATTCGAAAGAAACCTATCGCATGGCGCATGTCGCCTCGATGACCGAACTGCCGGATGGAACCTTGGTGACAACGTGGTATGCAGGCAGCGGCGAGCTCCAGCCCGACGTCAAAATTTATGGGTCTATCCAGCGAAGAAAAGAGGTCAGTCCCATAATTCATGATGAAGGTAGTGAATTAGTTGGTACTAACCCCTTTTCATGGTCGGCACCCTTCGTGGTGATGACGAGGGAGGAGGCGGCCAAGGAGTTGGGGTGTTATGTGAAGGGGCTTGGGAATGCATTGGTTTTTTCTGGGGAGGATGGGGTGTTGCATTTGCTTTACGTGACGGTTTCTGTTGGGAAGTGGTCCGGAAGTCAGCTCAATCTCGCATCGTCGCGCGATCAAGGAAAGACCTGGTTAAAAAGCCGGCGGCTTTTGCTGAGTCCATTTTTTAATTTGAGTGAGCTGGTAAAAAATGCCCCGACGCTGCTCGTTGGTGGCGGTTGGATGGTTCCAGTCTATCAAGAATTTCTTGGAAAATTTCCGGAGTTGCTTTGGTTGTGGCCTGATGGAAAAGATTCTTTTACTGTTACTAAAAGCCGCATCGCTGGCGGATGCTCTTTTTTTCAGCCTTCGGTGACGGCTCTTGATGAAAAGCGAGCGGTGGCTTTTTGCCGTGATTATCAAGCATCAGGAAAAATTTGGCGCAGCGAGACTGACGATGCTGGGAAATCGTGGTCGACTCCGCAACCCATCGATTTGCCGAATCACGATTCGGGAATCGCTTCTATCAGGCTTGCCAATGGAGATTTACTTCTCGCATTCAACGATACAACGACTTCTGCACGTAACAATCTTCGCTTAGCTATTTCTCATGACGCTGGAAAAACCTGGCATCGCATCGCAACGATTGCCGACGATCCTCATGGCGATTTTTCTTATCCTTATTTTTTTATGACACGCGATGGAAATATTCATCTGCTCTACAGTTGGCAACGAAAACACATTCATCACGTGATGTGGAATCAAGCTTGGATCGATGCTGCCGCAGCAGAAGCCATAAAAAAAGATCGACCCTCTTCCTTTTCGCTGGTATCGCAATAGCGGTTCCTATCGGCTTTTATTGTTGTGTTTTTTCTTTCTTCTTTTTTCCTTTTAGCAACGCTTATTTCCAGCAATCAAACTGTTGGGACAACCAATGCCATTCCTCCACAAGAAAATGTGAAGAGGTTTGCTCAATTAGAAAATGTGCCGCTTCTCTCAGCGATTGCGAACAATCAATCCTTAGCGGCTGGCTCGCTCTCTCCGTATGCAGCACTCGCAAGGATTCCTCATACAGTGATGGAATACCAATATGCTTCGGGCAGTTGGTTGGGAAGTCGTGATTTTTTAAAAGATCATGGCATCGAACCCTCGATTACGTACACATCCGATAGCGCCGGTAATCCTGTTGGCGGAAAATATCCCGGCGGTTTTACTTATTGTGATAATATTGCCTTTAACATTCTCGTGAATGCCGAAAAGTTAGTCGGATTGCAAGGCGGCTATTTCATGATCAGTGCTCTCCAGCGTGATGGAGTGAGCCTTTCTCAATAAAATATTAAAAACCTCTTTACTGTGCAGCAGGTTTTTGGAGGCTCTGAAACATTTCGATTTTATGAAATGTATTGGGAACAGAAGAGTCGGGATGAACGTTGGAATTTTAAAGCAGGCCGTTTTGTGGCTGCGGATGATTTTGACAATTCGCCTCTTTAATGGCTCTACATGAGTAGGGGCATTGATGGGCGTCCGCAATCGCTTGCTGTAGATGGGCGATTTTCAGCGCCTCCGAATGCTGTCTGGGCCAGTCGCCTTAAAATTAAGCTTCCTGAGTCAACGATGCTACGTACGGGCGTTTATCAAGTAACAGCCAACTCAGTGAATGGATTAAATTGGAATTTTACTCCCAATGATGGGGTCATGCTCCTCGCGCAATACGAATGGGATCCTGAATTTTTTAAGCCAGCTCCACTTTCTGAAGAGGAAAAAATTGCTGAAGAGGAGCGAGAAAAAAATCGTTCGGCGCGGCAGGTGCCTGGACAGGCTGTTCCCAAGGGGTTTATTGGACACTATTGGATGGGAGGGTGCTATTCAACGTATGAATATCCGCAATTTAATAGTAAGGACCTTTCAACCGCGAAGTGCAACAGCGATTAAAAAATAGAAAGGCTACATGATGTTGGTAATCTCAAAGGTGCGAACCGGAGGAGATTATCATGGCCAGTGGCTATCATCATGTAACCAGAGATCAACGATGTCAGATTTACGCATGGAAGGCAAGTGGATGGTCGATGAGGAAAATGGCCAAGCAACGTGGCTGTTGTCCATCAACAATCAGTCGAGAAATAAAGCGCAATAGAGGCAATAGAGGCTATCGGATAAATCAAGCTGATAGAAAAGCAAGAGAGAGGCGATTAAGAGTGAGCCAAAATCGCTGCAGGATGAAAGCTGATTTAGTGGCAGAAATTAAAGAAATGATGCTGGCAAAGTGGAGTCGGCAACAGATTGTTGATCGTCTCAAGATAAAAGGAGTCTTCATTAGTCATGAAACGATTTACAAGATGGTATGGGCTGATAAAAGAGCAGGAGGAATTCTTTACAAACATCTTCGACATCATGGCAAGGGCTACAACAAGAGATCATCTGGAAAGGCAGGTAGAGGCTGCATTTCAGGACGAGTGGATATTTCAGAGCGTCCACAAATTGTTGAAAGCAAGTCGCGCATTGGAGACTGGGAAGGAGATACCATCATTGGAGCGAAACATCAAGGAGCGATAGTTTCCTATGTTGATCGAAATTCAAAATTCACATTGCTCAAAAAAATAGAACGCAAAGAAGCTGGATGGGTCGTAGCAGCGACGATAGAAAAAATGAAAGACCTACCTCACAAGGTTGAGACAATTACTTTTGACAACGGCAAAGAGTTTGCAAGGCACAAAGAAATCAGCATTGTTCTAAATGCCTGTTGCTACTTTGCCAAGCCGTATCATTCTTGGGAACGAGGACTCAACGAGCATACCAATGGACTTGTGCGCCAGTTTATACCGAAGTCTATGAGCATTCGTGAAATTCCCGATGAGTTTATCGAGCAGGTCCAACACAGTTTGAATCATCGACCAAGAAAAATTCTTGGAGGCAAGACACCATACGAAGTCTTTTTTGGAAAAAAAATGTATCAACACCCTCCATGTGCCTTGAAGGCCTGCACTGGTAGGAGTAATGGGCGCACCCTAAGGATGAAGGGATTGACTCCAGGTTCTTGGCGCCTTCGTCGCTACGCTCCTCGGCACCTCCAACCTTGCGTCAATGCCTTCATCCTTGCCTTCGCAACGTGCCACTCCATTCTTGCTTGCCTGCCACCTTTCAAGCTCCTACCCTCAACTCCAACGTAACAAAATTAACACACCTTTGTGCATTCCATACTTCTAGCCTCGTAGAGCAGAGTGTTGCACTTCACTTTTGAATCGGCGTAAAACAAAAGTTCCAGGTGCATATGCTTTTTATTGGCATGGAGATCAAACCCTCTATCGGCCTAATCGTGACGGTAACGAAGGGCTTGTCGGGTGGTCGGTGTTGACGTTGGCCCCGCAGGATAATATCGCGCTCATTCCACTTTAAATCAATGGAGGTCTTGTCTATACGGGGTTAATTCCAGGAAGACGAAATGACTTTACCATTGTCGGATGTGCCTATGGAGACTTGGGGCCAAGCCAGGCGAAGGTGCCTTATCCAGGTGGAGCGATTAGCCCCACCTACGAATTGCTTTGGGAGGCTGGCTATCGAATCAACATGACGAAATATAGCTACATCCAACCAGACGCAATGTGGATTATCAATCCTGCTGGGATTGGGAAGATTCCGAATTCGCTGGTACTAGGTTTTCAAATAGGGGTGATATTCTAGAAAAAAGAATTCACCACAAAGAACACAAAGCCGCTTGCGCGGCAGACAAAGAGCACAAAATAAAATTTTTATAAAAAATTTTATGACTGCAGGATTGCAAATGTAGACGATTTGAAAAATAGGATGCTTGCTTTTAACACTTAGAATTTTTTTATAAAAACATACGTGCGGCGTGGCAGCCGCCGGATCGACTGCCGAAGGCAGCCCCGCAGGGGCGAGCCTCGCGGGAGCGAGCGAGTTGCATTCTTTTGTGTTCTTTGTGTAATCTATGTGTTCTTTGTGGTTAATTCTTTTAGCCTGTAACCTGCAACCTGTAACCTACTTTCATGAGTGTTTCATTTTTTGCGTTAGCAATTATTTTTCTCGCTCAAAAAATTTTTCATCGGAAAATTTTTTCTACCCGCGATTGGGCGGCTGCTTGGATTTTTGGAGCGGTTGCGAGTTTGGTGTTGTATCCCTCTGCGCTGGGATTAACTCACATCGACACCTACACCTGGGGATGGACTTCTCAGAAGGGTGTGGCGTTTGTAATGCTTTTGATCACTATTGCTCTCGCCACCATTTTTCTTTTGTGGAGAAAAAATAAATTTGGCGTACTGCTTCTACTCGCGCTCCTCGCCTTTGCAGTGCACGCGAAGGCTTCTACGAATTTTTGGGATTACTTGATCGATCCGATTTATGGAGTGATGGCTTTTGTCATGATCGTGCGCATGCTGTTTCAAAAACCATGTTCAACTTCTTGATCGATGTGAATTCCAACACACCTTGCTTCAACGGGAAGGTTGCTGAGAGAGGTGAGTTCTGAATAATCCCAATGAGGATTGACTTTCAAAGCATAAACAAAATGAATGTCGAGTGTGCGTGAGATGTTTCCTTCATCCTCCTTTAGTGCGATGGTGAGTGGCAAATGGTAATCAGCCTTTAAAATAAAAAGTGGGTCTTCGCTGGAGGCATGCAATTTTTTTTCTAAGAAAAAAGTTGAAGTTGCTTTTGCATCAGAAAGATGACGAAGGGCATCTCCCAAGAGTGGCTCCTGGAGTAGCTGTGGAGCCAGGCTGGCGGCGGGATCTTGAACCAACAAGGCGACGGATTTAGCGACCTTATTGTTTTCAGTAAAATCAATCAGTCGCTGCCGAGCTTCTTCATCTGAGCTGTTAGCAAGCAACGCAGGAAATACTCTTTCAGTGTTGATGCGAATTTTTTTTGCGGCAGCAGTTAAAGCCGTATCATCTGCGCTGCTATTGAAGGATGTCGTCAATGCACTTTTGAGTTGATCGGTCGTGGTGCGCTGGAGTTCTCTGCCGCCTAAAAAAGAGAGCTGTTCAGGAAGTGCTATTTTTTCAGACTCATTATCCAATAACGGAAGATCGAACGTTTTTCCCTGGGGGGTAATGACGTTGCGTTCTAGGAAGGGGGCGGTTGCAGGTTCGTCGACCACAGGACTTGCGACTTCTTGAACCCTGCGACGTAAGGATTGCAATCGCTGTTCAGCTGCGGCTTTTTCTAGCGAAATCAAAGAGCCAAAATTGGGATGGACTGCTAAGTAATTTAGTCTCGAAGCCCAATTTTCTTTTGCAGCAACATAACTGCTCTCAGCTGCTTGATAGGTTATTACGTTTTCTTGTTGCTCTCGTGTTAAGCTCTCCCATGCGCTGAGACTGATGGTATCAGGTGGCGGAGGCCGTACGCCTTCAAGAGGAGTCAACTGATGCAAGAGCTGCCCTCCTGTGCAGGTGATGATAATGGGAGAGTTGTCTAATGAAAGTGGAGCATTAGAATTAAACAAAGGATTTCTCTGAAAGGTGTAAATTAAAACATCTGCGGTATGAAGGGTGAATTCTTGTTGAGTTATTGAATGAATCCTTTCCGTTTCAATGGAGTTAAAAAGTGTTAATTGAAATTCATCAGCAACATCAGGTGATTTTTCTAAAGAGTAGAAAATTTGTTCTTTGGGCTTAGTTCCAACACGAATTTTAGAAACATCTTGTAACTGCCGAACGCTTTGCAGTCCCTCTGTGAAAAAAGGAGCAAGGTCATTATCCGCATCACGAGAGACTCCATATTTCATCGATTCTAGATCAAAGTTTCCGGCTTGATACATCAACGATCCAATAGCAAGTTGAAAAGCTCGGTCGCCGGTGAATTCTTTAAATTGGCTAATCCCTTTAGCTTGAAGTTCCCGAGTTATATTTTCTCTAACAGTTGATTCGTTCGTTTCTTCTTCCTCGACTATTTTTGCTGCTGAGGCTTTTGAGGCTCCTCCCGCTGTTGATAATGAAGGTTGTAATCGAAGTTGTGATTCGAGTTCTTGATGATCAAAAAGAAGTTTTTCGTGAGCAGGTTGAATTCGACTATTTTCAGATGGAGCTGTTTTAAGGATGAAGGTCGCTCTAGGAAGATCACGTGACATTTCAGCAAACATGGTTCTTTCCTTTTCTGAGTTTGGTTCCGTTTGAAGTAGTTCGAGGAAGTGATTTTGATGAACCGCCTTTAGTTGATCTCGAGTTTCTTGTCCTAAGGTAAAAACTCCTTGCTCGGGATAATTCTCCTCTCCCAAGGAAACAGTTTTCTCCGAATAATCGGCCTGATTGCAAAGATCGTTAGGGTCGTGATAGCCTAATTGAGTAACAGCAGCGTGAAGTTGATTATAATTAGCAGCGAGTTGATCCGCTGCTGCGGCTACTGCTTGTTGAGAGCGAGAAATTTTTGGAGAAAAAAAACAAGCGCTCAGTGGATGACTTTGTAATGGGTTGGTCAGCCGCTTGATCAAGGTTTTTTCTTTGTTGAGCGCTGTGCTGACTGCTCTTAGATGGCTCGTCTGACTTGTTTCAAACTCCTTGCGCGCTTCGTTGTAATCAGTGATGGCATTGTCCCGAGCGTCTTCTCGCAATTTGTAATCAGAAATTGGAGTTTCTTGAATAACAGAAGATTCTTTTGAAACGGGTGTTCTAGGAGAATCTTTTAATTCAGCGTTCTCATTATTTCGGCCGATCAAATCTAACGAAGAAGATGATGAGAAAGCAACATTTTCCATGGTTCTATTCCGGTGAGATGTTTCTGTTTCAGCAATTCCTGGCAATGTAGACTCACGTCTTAAATTCGATGAATTATCAGCAGATGAGCTGTTGTCAGAAAGAGGGTCATATTGGTTTCTATTTTGTTCTATGGTTTCTTTTGGGGTAGCCGCTGGATTAGGTTGCTCCTCCCACATCGGCCCTGCAACAAGCAGAGAGGGCGTCAACAAAATGAGCAGAACATAGGAAAAAAGGAATTTCATTTTTGGAGGGAGGGAGGAAAAATTAACTGCAAAGAACACAAAAAAGAGTTTTTTTTGAATCCTTTGTTTCTAGGGACTATTATCAATTAATCATTCTCTGTTTTAGCACAGAAAAAAACAATGGTGGATTTTCAAAGTGAGCGTCGCTACATCCCAAACTGTCATTCCCGCGAACGCGGAGAGAAAGACGACAGGGTTCCCGCGTTCGCGGGAATGACAGTTAGTGTGCAAGCGCTGCTGGGGTAACAATAGTAACATTATTCTTTTATTGATGAGGTTTTGATAGTGTTTAATTGATGGCACGCCCTAGCCCTCATCATCCTCGAATCCCGGCTGTGAATCAGTCTCATCATCAGGTAATCCACGGAGCCTTCTTTCAGAATCAGTCACCTCTTGCTGAGCCTTCGCAACATCTTGCTGAGCTTTTCTCAATGCTTGTAACTTTGCCTCTGCAGCATTTCGATCTTGACTCATGATAGAACCGGGACGAGTAGCAGCTCTGCTTGCAAGAAATTGGATTCTGTTTTGATATTCAGTCTCAATTTGGTGAGGCTTTCCCAACGCCTCTAGTTTCCTTTTGCAAACGGCTAGATTATATTCAGCTTGTGCATGAGCTATTAGGTCAGGAGGAGTTTCATTATTCTCTTGAGCGAGAGCGAGATTGTATTTTGCTTGCTGAAGATTTAATTCTGCTTCTGTTCTCTTATCATCAAAGGTTCGCACTATTCCTCCATCAAGACAGCGTAAGGTAACAGGGAGATTGTCTTGAGAAATTGGGCGAGCTTCATCAAAAGAATCATTTGCTGAAAATTCAAAAGTTAAAAAACTAGCTACGACATGATCAATGTTAAGAGTGTGCAGTTTGTTATTACGTGTAACTTTTATTGTTAATTTAAAAGTTGTTTTTCCATCAATAATATTTTTTTCGAGATGATAAGAGGGATGTTCTGTTTTTGGGTTTTTTTCAGCATTCATTAACTGCATTTGGAGAGGACCTGTCGGATTTAATTTCCAAGAATTTTCACTAGTTCCATTTTCTTCTCCAGATAAATCAAACTGTAAGATTTCAAGGATAGAAGCCCCTTTTTGATACATCAAGTTAGTGATGGCTAATTGCAGAGATTTATTTTCTCCAATAAACTCAAGAATGGTATCTAGTCTTTTTTGTGAGATCTCATGTCTAGGGTCGGCAACAACAGGAAAAGATGTCGTCTTCCCTTCTTCATCAGAGAGTTCAAAGGTGTTTCTTGTTAGATCTCGTTGTAACTCTGTAAAAGGATTAGCTGGTGTATTAGCCAGCCTGTTTACAAGATCAGCTTGTTCCCCAATTTCTATCTCTTGACAACGTGTTGCTCCAAATAACACAGAATTAATAAGAGAGATGATTTCTTGTTTGCCAGCCTGCCACTGCTCTGGATCACCAAAAATAGCAATTTTAGTTTGAGAGGGTGTTACTTGATCATGAGGTGAAAGAAGCCTTGTTAGTGGAGCCTCTGCCTTTGCTTTTTCTAAAGTTGCTAAGGCAGCTTCAACCTCTTGAACAGACTTTTTAATTTTTGGAGTAAAAAACTTAGAAACAGTCTGTGATATAAAAGATGTTAGAAATCGTAAGTTGCGATTTTGCTGAGTAACATTAGCAATTTCAGCGAGGTTAGCAATGAGCGTGCTATTGGATTGAAGTTTGCCTTGAGCTTTAGCAAGTCTGGCCGCAGCTTGTTTTATAGCTGATGTAGATTCACGAGATTTAGGCTCCGTGGATGTGATTACATGGCCAGCGCTGTCTGTGCCGGGAGCGGGCGACTTTTGTTCATCACGATCTGAAAAATATTCAGCGATACAATCCGTACTCGGATCGAAGGAGGTAGAAGCAGCGTCCATGCTTGTATTTGGATCTAAATTGGAACGAAGGTCAAGAGCAGAGGGAGAACGTTCGCCTATGCTGGTATTAGCACTGGGATCGCGATCCTGACCTGGCGAGTCATCACTAGCGGGGAGTGCATCGGACTGACGTCTCAAGGCAGCTGTTTTTTCTTTGGGAGATTCCCTGCTTCCATCTTTTGAGTTAGCTCTGTCCGATAAGCAAAATGCTTTTTTAGGCTCTGGTTTCGGCCCTGCAACAAGCGAAGAGGTAGTCCATGCAAGTGTTAGTGTGGAATAAAAAAGAAATTTCATTTTAGGGGGAAAGGAAAGCAATCAAAAATAAGTACCTTTTTAATTTCTTTCAATTAACAAATCTTGATGGAAAAGATATTTTGAAATGTTCCCCATCAAGATCGCTTGCGTTTCTTGTGCATTGAAGCGATCGATGAGATTGAGCCGGCGGCCCAGTAACCGTGCGCTTTGGAGGTTGTCGCCTGTTTGATTCGACAGAGGAAGGCTGACGATGAAGCGAGGAACTTTTTTTTGCATCTCCTCAATCGTGATGCTTGGCTTGTAATCGTAAGGGATCAGCGCCGAACTTTCCGGGAGCAAGAAGCGGTACGATTCTTCGCGAGCGTTGAAGTTAATCGGAACCCAGATGCGCTTTCCAGCAACCGTCTCGCGTGCTGCTGGATCAAATTGTCCAAGCGGTCCATCAAACGGCCAGAGAAAAGGAGCATAGCACAAATAAAGCAACAAGATGCAGGGACAGACGAGGCTGCGTGTAGGAGCGGTCTTCAGAAGGCCGTAGAGAGCAGTTCCCATCGTGACGCCTAAGAGGAGCCAATAAGTGATCGGGTAGTGATAAAAATGCCAAATTGGTGTGGAGAGGTGGTGTTCTAGCAAAAGAGCTAATCCGGCGAG
>VHCR01000015.1 GCA_016871655.1 Verrucomicrobiota bacterium | reverse complement strand
GTTCAACAACGTTATCAAGGAACGTTACTCGGCCTCTGCTGGTCTTTTTTTACGCCGCTCCTCATGCTGGCTGTTTACAGCATCGTTTTTGGTTTTATTTTTCGAGGATCTTATGGGCATCCAGGAGAAACCAAAATGCAATTTGTGCTCGGACTTTTTTGTGGAATGCTTGTCTGGGAGTTGATTGCTAGCGCCTTTGCAGGAGCCCCAATGTTGATCGTGCACAATGCTAACTTGGTAACGAAAGTCATTTTCCCTTTGGAAATTTTGCCGATCGCCATGATCTTGTCGGCGCTAGTTCATACGCTCATCGGATTTACTCCGCTTCTTTTGTTGATCATCATTTCTCAAGGAACTATCTCGCTCTCAGCACTCACGCTGATTTTGATTTTCGTTCCCGTAGTTCTTTACTGCTTGGGATTGACTTGGATGCTTTCTGCTTTAGGCGTTTTTTTACGCGATATTGGAGCAGCGATGCCTGCAATCATTACAGTTTTGATGTTCGCAAGCGCCATCTTTTTTCCAATGACTGCGATTCCTCAAGCTTGGCGTTGGGTTATGATGTTAAATCCAGGCGCTGTCTTAATTTCGATGGCGCGAAATGCTTTGGTCTTTGGCGCATTGCCTCATTGGGGAACGCTCGCGCTTCAAATTTTGATAAGTTTTTTTGTTGCTACAATCGGCTATGCTTTTTTTATGAAAGTGAAATCGGCTTTTGCTGATGTCTTGTAAAAATCATGCCTCAAGAAATCGCCATCTCTATCAACAATGTTTCCAAGGCCTACACGATCTGGCGTGATCCTGCAGCGCGGTTGAAGCATCCGCTCTTGAATTTAGCTGGAGAGCTCTTTCCACCGCTTCGCAAAAAAATTGATGCCAAGCTGCACGGACTTTGCAGCGAGTTTTATGCACTCAAAAATATTTCTTTTGAAATCAAAAAAGGAGAATCGATTGGGATCATTGGAAAAAATGGTTCTGGAAAATCGACATTACTACAAATCATTGCCGGGACGCTTCAACCCTCCGAAGGTTCCGTTTCGGTTCACGGGCGTGTCGCCGCTTTGCTAGAGCTAGGCAGCGGTTTTAATCCTGAGTTCACGGGCCGCGAAAATGTTTTCTTAAACGCCTCAATCCTCGGTCTCACTCGTAAAGAAATCGAGGACCGCTTTGAAAAAATTAAAGCCTTCGCCGACATCGGCGATTTTATCAACCAGCCCGTGAAGACCTATTCAAGCGGAATGGCAGTCCGCTTAGCCTTTGCTGTTATGGCACATGTCGATGCTGACATCTTAATTATCGATGAAGCACTCTCAGTAGGAGATGCTTTTTTTCAACAAAAATGCATGCGCTTCATTCGAGAATTCATCAAAGAGCGTACATTGATTTTTGTCAGTCATGATACGGCTGCTGTGAAAAGCATTTGCAACAGAGCCGTGTTATTGGAAAAAGGAGGGATGATGGCGGAGGGAAGTCCTAAAGAAATTTCAGAACTTTATTTAGAAAATCTTTATGAGGCACAGCAAGGGGAAAGTAAAATTGAGAAAACAACAAAAATAAATTCCTTTTCGCAACCTCCTCAAAAAAGAGAAGTACAAAATTTCAAAGACCAACGTCTAGATTGGATCAATCACACAAATTTGCGAAACGATATTGAAGTTTTTCAATTTAATCCTGAGGCAGCTGCGTTTGGAAAAAGTGGAGCAAAAATTATCGGCGTGCAACTTCTGGATGCAAGTCACAGTCCTCTCAGCTGGATTGTAGGCGGGGAGGAGGTTGTTCTACAAATTGAGGCAGAATGCCATGAAAACTTAGAGGCTCCGATTGTCGGTTTTCATTTAAAAGATTATCTGGGGCAAATTTTATTTGGCGAGAATACTTTTCTTTCTTACCATGACGACCCACAAGAATGCCACTCAGGCGACAAACTCATCGCTCAATTTCATTTTCAAATGCCTCGACTCGCCAAAGGAAATTACAGCATCGAAGTTGCCATCGCCAACGGAACGCAGCATCAACATGTCCAACATCACTGGATCCATCATGCGCTCCCATTGAGATCCGATGCGACCAGCGTCTGCAGTGGGGTGGTGGGAATTCCAATGAGAGAAGTTGTGTTTAAAAAATGGGAGTAAAGTTTATGGATGGTCTAGCGATTCCCTATTTATCCTCGGCATGTTGCGATTTGAGCAGAGATCATGATCTTTCCGCATGGTACGGGCATATCCCTTTTGCATTTTGGATCATTAGTCTATTAAAACCACGAACAATTGTAGAACTTGGTACTCACAATGGAATTTCTTATAGCGCTTTTTGTGAAGCTATTAAAAAGAATGATCTTACAACAAGAGCTTACGCTGTTGATACGTGGAAAGGAGATGATCAGGCAGGATTTTACGACGACGAAGTTTATTTAAAATTTAAAAAATATCATGATCAGCATTACAGCCAGTTCTCAACTTTGATGAGAATGACCTTTGATGAGGGTGTTCATCAATTTTCTGACGGATCTATTGATTTGCTTCACATCGATGGTTTGCATACCTACGAAGCAGTCAAGCATGACTTTGAAATGTGGCTGCCAAAACTTTCTAAAAAGGGCGTTGTTTTATTTCATGACACTTGTGTAAAAGAAAACAACTTTGGCGTGTATCAACTGTGGGAAGAATTGCTGACTCAATATCCTGGGTTTAACTTTACACACTCTCATGGACTTGGTGTTCTGTTAGTCGGAAAAGAGAGAGAGCCATTTTTAAAAAAAATTGCCGAGATAGAAAAAGAAAACTTTCACACTTCAAGCTTTAATCGATTATTTCAAAAATTAGGCATGAATTATGAGTTAACATATTCATTGCACAAAAACCAATTAGAACTTGAAGAGCAAAAAAGAATTGCCGAGGAAAGTTCAAATCTCGCGCAAAGCCAAACAATAATTCTTCATGAAATAGAAAAACAACTTCGTCAAAAAGAAGAAGAATTTCTTCAACAGGAAAAGTTGACGGAACAACAAAGAGATCTCGTTTTAGAAAAAGAAGATCAGCTTCAAAAACAAATAGCGATCATTGCAGAGAAAAATGCATCGCTAACAGAAAAAGAAAATCTCCTTCATCAAAAAGATATTTTATTGGCTGGAAAAGAGCGCCAACTCGTTGAAAGTGATCAATTAATTTTCAAGATAAAAAATAATAAAAGCCTGCAATACAATTTGAAAGTATTAAACCTCATCGAGCGACTCAAAACACCTTTTGAAAGACATCTCATTGCGTATCTTATAGGCCGAAGTAACTTGTTTGATCGGCAATGGTATTTAGAAAAAAATCCTGATGTGAAGAATGCGAGAGTTGATCCCATTTTGCATTACATCAATTCAGGAGCTGCCGAAGGAAGAAACCCCGGCCCATTGTTTCATACAAATTGGTATTTAGAACAAAACGTAGATGTGAAGAGCGCCAAGGTTAATCCTTTTGTACATTTTATATTGCATGGCATGTATGAAGGACGCGCCCCCAATTCACATGTTGATGTAGCTAGTTATCTTCAAGAAAATAATGACCTCAAGAGAAGTGAGTTTTCTCCTGTTGTCCATTTTATGCGTCGAGGAAAGCATGATAAGAAAGAAAAAGATTGCCAACGTATCTCTAACTTTTTAAAAGCAAACCTCCCTTTTCCTAAAGACAAACAAGTAATTTTAGTTTTTGGGCATGAAGCCTTGCGGACTGGCGCGCCTATAGCTCTTCTAGGAATCATAAGACATTTATCGCAAGATCCAAAATTGCATCTTATTACAATTTTAAAACGCGGAGGGCCTTTGCTTCCTGATTACCAAAGGGTGTGTCAGACACTTGTTCTAGGAGATCCTTCAGGAAAAACTTTTACAAGTTCTGCAGTTAATACCAAATATTTTGAATGGATTGCAGAGCATCTTGCTTCTTCGAAGCATAAGGTCACTTGTTTATGTAGTACGGTTGACAGTAAAGAAACTGTGGCGGTTTTTGGGCGGAGAGGATTCAACATTGTTTCGCTTATTTACGAAATGCCGGCTTCTATCAATAAATGGTTCGGCGGAGCTGCGACGATGAAAATTTTTGATCAGTACTCGCAACGATTGATATTTCCCTCTTCTTTAACCTATAAACAAGCTTTCGAAGAATACAAAATTGATGAGAAAAAAACCTGTATTATTCATCCGTGCGTAAGTTTTGCATATCCTAAAACAGAAAGGCTTTTATTAAGGGAAAAATTTTTAAACGAAATAAAGCTGCCTAATAATACCATTTTAATTGTTGGTTGTGGGGCGTATGACCATCGCAAGGGATTTGATCTATTCATTCAGGCAGGAGAGAAATCTATTTTGGGCTCAATGCAGAGAAATCAACCAATACCAATATTCCTCTGGGTTGGAACTTATTTTGGTTGCGATTATGCAATGAACCAAATTGCAACGATTCCTAAAAATATTAGGAAGTATTTTATCTTTTTAAATGAGAGACCCAACGTAGAAGAAGTTATTGCAGCAGCAGATGTTTTTTTTCTTTCTTCGAGAGAGGATCCTTTTCCCTTGGTTGCTTTGATAGCTGCAGGCTACAATGTTCCCATAGTCCTTTTTTCTGGAGCTACAGGAGTTGAGGGAGTTTTTCCTCCAGAATCGTATTATGAGGCAAACAATTTTGACATTAATTCAGCATGCGCTGTCTTAGCAAAAGCGATTCATCAAATTGACTTTCAAGGTTGTTCTAGTTTTGTTCGAGAAGAATTTTCCTTCAAAAAGTATGCCAAAAAAATAGCCTCAGAATTAGCCTCGTCAAGATTAGCTTCAGCAGTTGATCTAGCAGATTCTCCGCCATTAAAAGTTATTCCTTATCTATCTAAGGGGATGAAGTGTTTTGCGAGAATGAGCAAGCTATTGCCCCATAAAACAAGAAATGTGATAAAGTCGATTCCTTTAGTGCAGAATATTGTGGAGAAAGTTATTCCCGAAAAAGGTTGGTCATGGCCCTGTGATTATGGAAAAAAACCAATTCCTGGATTTCACCCTGGTATTTATAAAGAAGATTGCATGAGCCCTGAAGATAGAACAGATCCTTTCCATCATTTTCTTCAAGCAGGGAAACCGAAAGGACGTTGGAATGTAAACCTTCTTTCAAGTAAAATAAAAAAGGAAAGAACCATTCCTTCAAGCTTGCGGATTGGCTTACATATTCATGTTTTTTATGAAGATTTATTCATGGAGATCATGGATCGCTTAGAACTAAATCAAGTCAAACCTGACTTATTAATTACCATTGCTAACTCCATTCAAGACACTAGAGCAATTGTAGAAAAACTAAGAGGCTATCAAGCAAAAGTAGAAATACGCATTGTCAAAAATAAAGGAAGAGATATCGGAGCATTTTTGACAGAGTTTGGAACATCTCTTATCGCTCAATATGATATTATTGGGCATTTACACACAAAAAAGAGTGTTCATGTGGCAGATTCCATTGCAAAAGAGTGGCGTGAATTTCTTTTGGAAAATCTTCTTGGAGGGCGTTTGCCTATGGCAGACATTATTGTCGAGGCTCTCGCAGAAGATGAAAAGATAGGATTGGTTTTCCCTAGCGATCCTTATACTAATGCGTGGGATCAAAATCGAGCTATAGGAAAAGAACTTCTTCTACGGCTAGGTATTGATAAATTTTATGAGCAATTTAATTTTCCTGTAGGCACTATGTTCTGGGCTAGAACGGTTGCTCTGAAGCCGCTATTAGACTTAAAGCTAACTTATCAAGATTATCCCGAAGAGCCACTCCCTATTGATGGAACTATCTTGCATGCATTAGAAAGAATTATTCCTTTCGTTGTAGAAAAAGAGGGATACCAAATTGAGATGACTCATGTAGAGGGGATAACACGTTAGAATGAATACAAGACCAGCTTATCTATACCCATGACGTTTGAATTTTAGGAATTTCTACTGGTTATTTTTAGCGCTAGCAGCGTTGTCATCGCTACTGTTACCTCGGTAGCAGCGCGCTCTGACGCCTTGCTAGCCCCAAAAATTCCTGCGTATAATTTTCCTAAAATTCAAACGTCATGGGTATACTAAAAATATGAGGCTTCAAATAAAACAAAGTAGCTGTAAGCCAATATCTAAATATTTTATTTGCTGGTTAGTATTTTTAACCATTGCTAAGTTAGTACTTTGTTCTCGAGAAGAAATGAGAGGAACATATTCTCCTCATGATGACTTGTGGCAGGTATGGGCTGCCCAACGATGGTACTGGGGTGGAACTTATGCAACAAATTTTTTGTATCATCTCCCTATTTATCCGCTATTCATTAAAATAGTTAGCATTACAGGGATTCCTTTACGAATAGGAATGGAGCTTCTTTATTGTTTTGGCTGTTCTCTTCTTTCAATAACATTATGCCGTATTGGTATTCCTCAACTTGTTGGCGGGGTACTTTCCCTTGCGGCTATTTTCAATCCATCTTCTTTTCAGCTACCTAATCGCTTTGGCGCCGAGATACTTCTTGCATCACTTCTTTTATTAGCTCTATCTCAAAGCCTCGAATGGTGGATAGCTAGAAAAACTTTTGA
This sequence comes from Verrucomicrobiota bacterium, assembly GCA_016871655.1. Classification (GTDB taxonomy): domain Bacteria; phylum Verrucomicrobiota; class Verrucomicrobiia; order Chthoniobacterales; family UBA6821; genus CAIWMF01. Next base: position 6,907 of record VHCR01000015.1, on the reverse strand, counting down.
TGCTATTAAGCCAGCAGTTTTAGCAGCTATATTTTGGGCATTAGCATGGAATAGCAGAAAAGAGGCTATCGTACTTTTGCCAATCTTTATTATATTAGCACTTTGTGTTATTGCTGTAGACAAAGCTGATACAAGGCAGCTTGTATGTAAAAGAATTGGGGTAGGAGTGATATTGCCATTATGTGCTTGTCTGGCATTGACTTTAACTATCTGCTCTATTAACTACATCCGGTGGGGATTATTTTCCACTTCAATATTGTCAGCTCCAGGTTATAAAATGGCTTTTAAAGCCCTTCAAAGCATCAAGCCTGATAGAGAGATAGCTTATATTCCTGTTACAGTAAAAGCGAGACAGGCGGCCTATAAAGAGAGTTCTTCTTTTGCTCTTTTGCAAGAACAACTTGAAGGGCCTGTTGGTAGAGGATGGGCAGGCTGTTCAAAACCATGGACTGATTCTAAAGGACTAACCGCACTTGATCCCTTAGAGATATCAGCTGGGTGGTTTTATTGGGCTTTGTATGAATCTGCCGCTAGGGCAGGCTATGCATCCACCCCTGCACAGGGAGATGCTTTTTTTAAGAAGATAGGAAAAGAAATTAGATCAGCGCTAATTCAAGGCAAGCTACCAAAGCGTTTTGTTCCAATAGCTATGATAGATCCCAATTTTTCATGCTGGTTGCCAAAGTATAGGGATAGTCTTAAATCTGTTTATAATACCTTTTTAACATCTTCATTGCCTGTTAGGAATAAAAGTGATCAACCAATGTTGGGGGATGATGTAAAAAAGGAGTTTGATGATATTGCAAATAGACGCTCAAGATCTTTTCCTAATAAAAGTAGTTATAATATAGATGGGTGGATATTAACTCCTGGAAGAAAAATTATTTTTATAGCGATAGCAGATTCATCAGGAAAAATTATTGCATCATTGTCTCCAACAGAACCTCGTAATGATGTTAGCCCTCAAGCACGAGCATTTGTATTTCATATTCCACTATCCACCCAAGACACGTTGCTAGAAAATCAAATTATTGTTTCAACAGATGATGGAGAGCATATTACTTGGCAGGTTAAAGAGCTAATTGTTGGGAAAGTGAACCAAAAAGTTTTAAAGGGAAAAGATGCCTATCTTGCTTGTGATCGGTTCGATCAACCGAAAGCCTTAGTCTATTGGAGTTGGAACTTTCAAGATTGGTTTGAACGAATTTACTACCAAATTATTGGGTGTGCACAATGGCTTGCATTGCTTGGTCTTTTCATGGGAGTTTTTTTAAGACGTAATTCATCATTAGTAGTAGTGATTTTTTTATTAAGTACTGCCGTAATAACGAGAATATTATTATTTGCTATGCTTGATGCTAGTGCTTGGAATGGGGCTCAACCAAGGTATCTTTTTCCCGTAATGCCAGAGTTTAGCATGTTAGTTGTATTAGGATGCTGGGTATTTTTTCATGAGTCTCTAAATTTTTTAAATAGAATACACAGATCAGCAACGTGCAATGAAGATTAGCTTTGTTTTGTTAACTATATGACTGCTTGCTTTACAATAAAAAAATACTACTGGCTTTTTAGTATTTTTGGAATTTTTATCATAAGTGTCTATGCCTATAATGCGGGCTTATTTCATGACGACTTGTTTTTGGTGGAGTATTTACCAAAGCTTTTTCACAACAATCATCTTGGAGGCTTAAAAACCATCTTTTTTTCACTAGATCTTCCAGGTGAATATCGTCTTTATGGACTGTCACGAACCATACATTTACTCCTTGCTCTCTCAATTGGTACGCAGGCAATCTATTATGGAATATTTATAGGTATTAGCCAATTAATTACGGGGTGGGCTATTTACCGATTGCTACGTGGATTTTTGATAGATTATTTTCAGGCCCTAATTATTGCATTCATTTGGATATTTTCTCCATTTTCTGTTACGTTTTGCTTTCATCACTATTCTTATCTTATTCTGCCATTCCAACTGACAGTTGTTGCAGCTCTTGTTTTACAGCAACTTTTATCAGAATGTGCAAGAAGAACTAGTTATTCACTTTGGTTGCAACGCCTAGTATTAATAAGTCTTGGATGTTGTATCGCATGGACAGGAGAAGCTCATTTGCCTCTCTCTATTTTCATTCTTGGATTGACTGCTCTCCTGGCTCCATCTAAAAAATCTTTTGGGCAACGCACCACAGAATTAGCAATCATACTTGCTCCTATTATTATAGGAGTAATACTTCATCGTGTTACGTGGATCGTCTTACTCCCCAAGGCGTCGAGACAACAGGCACGCTATCATTTTTCTCTACCAAATATTCAAACATTACCTACTAATCTCAAAATCTTTTTCGTTTCATTATGCTTGGGAATTAAGGATCAAATAATTCCTATAATTATATTTGTGGGAAATAAAGTAAACTTGGGATTAATGAGTTGTATGATTTTTCTGGCAATAGCTATTGCTTACTTTTTTAAAAATTCTTCCTTTCTTAGTGTCGAGGAGTTGGATCATAAACAGCTAGTTTTCTTAGTGCCGTTGCTTTTTCTGCTTGCTTGTGTGGTAAGTTTTCTGATTATCACGATTCTATCAATTGGGGCAGGGCAAATCAGCATGGTTTTTCCAAGGCGATATGGGTATATTCCTTATACACTATTGGGAATGCTCTTAGCTTCTTTCTTTGCTGAACCAAGAGTGCGGCAATGTGTAGGTCTTTTCCCTTCGATTTTTTTTAGCCTCACTGTTTTTGGTCTTTGGTTAGAGCTTCAACTAATATGTCTTCCTGCAATAAGGAAAGAAGATCAAAAAATGTGGAATCACATCAGCACAGCATCTGTTGGTATGGTAGAGCCAAGTATTCTGTTTATTAATGCATATAACTCCCCTTATGTACCCAACTTTCAGATAGGCTATGGGACTCCTGTTTTGCGGGGATTAGATTTCCCTCAAATTTTTGAGTCTTCTTTATCGTACTATTGGCCAGCATCTCAATATGCTCGATTTATTCTTGGCTTCAAGTATTCATCATACCGGTGTGCCATTTTGAATTCGCATAAACTTCGAGTGTTTGGAAATGGAGTTTATGCCTCAGAATTTATTGATATAAATAATGATTCGCTTCTTATTGTGACGGATGAAAGTAAACCGTCTTCTTGGAATAGGGATCTCAGATCTGCTCGAATTTATAAAGGATTTAAAGCTTATCAAGACTCTCTGAAAGCCAAGGAAAATGGTTTCAATAAAAACAACATAAATTAATATCGTGGTAAAAAAGATTAAATATTTAATTTTAGGAGGAGGCCCAAGTGGATTAACTTTTGCTCATTCTCTCCTTGATCTCGGCATTTCAAAAAACGAACTTCTTGTTCTTGAAGCAAATGCTGAAGCTGGAGGTCTATGTCGGTCAACAATAGTCGATGGTGCTCCTCTTGATATTGGAGGCGGTCATTTTTTGGATGTTAAGAAAAAAGAAGTTTTAGATTTTTTATTTCGCTTCCTGCCGCAAGAAGAATGGAACAGCTATCATCGTGTAGCTAAGATCATCCTTAGAGGTCAAGAAATTGATCATCCTCTAGAAGGGAATCTTTGGCAGTTTTTTAGAGAAGATCAGCTTAATTATTTGGAATCTATTGCCCAAACAGGAAGTGTTCGAGGAGAGACGATGCCTGAATCTTTTATTGAATGGATTCGCTGGAAGCTAGGAGAGTGCATAGCCAATGATTATATGCTTCCTTACAATCGCAAAATTTGGGCAATGGATCTAAATTTACTTGGAACTTATTGGCTTTATAAGCTTCCAAATGTTTCTTTTCGTGAAACTCTTAGAAGTTGTCTTGAAGGGAAAGCTAGTGGAACTCTTCCTGCGCATGGGACATTTCTTTATCCTAAACATTATGGCTATGGGGAGGTCTGGAAAAGAATGGGTAGCGCTTTGGGGAGCCAATTGATAAGAAGCTCTCCAATAACAAGCATTGATCTGACAACAAGAACAATCAATAAGACATATCAAGCTGAGAAAATCATAACCTCAATCCCATGGATGTATTGGCTAGAAGCAAATTCATCATTGCCTGAAAGGATTAGAGAGAACATTAAAAAATTGGTCAATATTTCTATAGATGTCGATTATCAGAAAAAAAATTTACCAACAAAAGCGCATTGGATTTATGAGCCATCAGAAAAAATTTCTTATCATAGGATGTTGGTGCGGTCTAATTTTTGCCCCGGATCACGTGGTTATTGGACAGAATGTAACGCAGCGCGTTCGCTGCCAACAAATGGATTTCGACATCACAATGAGTATGCCTATCCCGTAAACACCCTTGAAAAACCGAAAAGCATAAACACAATTTTAGAATGGGCTAAGACAAATAAAATTTACGGATTAGGCCGATGGGGGAAATGGGAACACATGAATAGCGATATTGCTGTTTCAGAAGCTATGGCTATGGCTAACGAAATTGTTTCACAAGGTTAAGAGTATGAAAATAAGTCTTTGTTTGCTAGTTTGGAATGAACTTGAAGGTTGTAAGATAGACATACCTAATTTGCCACGAGAAGAATTTCATGAAGTTTATGCTGTAGATGGTGGTAGTACAGATGGCACTGTTGAATATTTGGAAGCTCAAGGGATACCTGTTTATCAGCAACCCAAGAAGGGTCTTAACAATGGATATCGGCATGCTCATGAAATAGCAAAAGGGGACGCTGTTGTGGTTTTCTTTCCTAAAGGAACAATTCCTCCTAAAGATCTTTTAAAATTTAAGGAATATTTTAAAGAAGGGTTTGAGCTTGTGATTGCAAGTCGTCAAGGCAAAGGTTCACAAAATGAAGAAGATGATAAAGTGTTACGTTTTCGGAAATGGGCTGTCTATCTATTGGGAGGCATATCAGCCTTAATATGGAAAAGAGAAGGCTACTGGGTTCGTGATGTTCTTCATGGAATAAAAGGATGGAAGAAAACATGTTTTAATAAAATGAATATCCTTGATCATGGATTATCTATTGATATCGAAATGGTCATTCGAGCATATAAATTAAAAATTCCTAGAATAGAATTTCCAACTACGGAAGTAGCTCGCGTTTATGGAGAAACAAATTTTAAAATGTGGCCGACTGGTAAAAAATTAGCTTCATATTTATGGTTTGAGCTATGGAGGAAAGAATAGCAAATAATCGCTTGAAATAAATTTCTCATTCATTTTTTAGGGCTAAAAGTTGTCCGATTTCAGTAGAAAGGAGTTATATTATTGTTTGGCTTTTTAAATTGTAGCCGCTCTAGCCCGTATTGCGGATACGAGTTATTAATTGATCTATTGTGTTTGATCATAGTTGCGGCTGATGCATTATGATCAGCAAGTGAGAGGGGCGAATTCCCTTGTTGGCTTTTTAGAAGAGGAAAAGCACTCTAAAAGCCAAAAATTGCCCTTCAACTATCCCAATAATCAGCAAAAAAGGGAGAAATTGGGGTGATTTTTACAGAGAAGAATTCAATGGCAGGTTAATCAGTAAGACACATGATTATTTGCAATTTGCTGATTTTATTTTCAATATATAAAAAAATTAACTCTGGTATGCTTCTGTTTTGGGTGGTATAACCATACCACTCCTCTCAACAAACAAGCTGCTAGGGGCTTTTCCGGCGTTTTTATGAAGGTGGTCCAACAAGTTGATAGAGAGCGTGTTAAAAAGATATACAATTTATTCTTTATGAATAAGTTATATAATTTAAAATAGATTCCTTCAGCTCTTCAGCCATCACTCTATCTGTGAGTAGCGCATTGGCAGGAAAAAAATAATTTGAACGTTTTGAAATGTGAAGAGTCTAATTCTATAGCGAGTCACTGCGATCTGTTTTTTGGTTTTTTCAGATCGACCAACAGTGGCTCGCTCTTTTTTTGACAAGAGATAACCAGCCTTGACATTGGTACCCTTTATCACCGAGGCTAGAAGGTTTCGTTGCGTGCGAGACTTTTGTTGCGCGACAATTGCCGACGTAGCACAGTGGTAGTGCAGCTGATTCGTAATCAGCAGGTCAGGGGTTCGAATCCCCTCGTCGGCTCAGACTCTGCCCAAATGCTATTGCTGCGGCCCAGAACTGCGTCACTTTGGTGCTCGCTTCCTCAAGTATTTCCATATATACTGCAGGTCTGCGTTCCTCGTGTCGCATGCAACTCGCTCGCTCCCGCGAGGCTCGCCCCCGCGGGGCTGCTTCGCAGTCGATCCGGCGGCTGCCCCGCCGCACGTATTCACAGCAGCGCATTTGGATCAGACTCTTTTTATTAAGTTGGAAATTTTTTTATGAAAAAAGCACTCATCACTGGTATCACGGGGCAAGATGGTTCCTATCTTGCAGAGCTCTTGTTGAAGAAAGGCTACGAGGTTCATGGTGTGATTCGGCGCGCTTCAACGTTCAATACGAGTCGCATCGATCATCTCTATCATGATCTGCATATCAACGGGACGAAACTTTTTTTACACTATGGCGATCTTGCGGATTCGGTGCAGATGGTGAAGTTGCTCTATGAGTTGAAGCCTGATGAAATCTACAATCTCGGTGCCCAGAGCCACGTTCGCGTTTCGTTTGACATTCCGGAATACACGGGCGATGTAACCGGATTGAGCACGGTTCGTTTGTTGGAAGCGATTCGCGAGGCGGGGCTCACGCAAGATGTCCGTTTTTATCAGGCTTCTTCTTCGGAAATGTTTGGACTTGTTCACGAGGTTCCGCAGCGTGAGACAACGCCGTTTCATCCGCGTTCGCCTTACGGTTGCGCCAAAGTTTTTGCGTACTGGCTGACGGTGAATTATCGCGAGGCTTACAACCTGCATGCCTCAAATGGAATTTTATTCAATCACGAAAGTCCGCGTCGTGGTGAGACGTTTGTCACGCGCAAGATCACTCGCGCCGCAACG
>VHCR01000014.1 GCA_016871655.1 Verrucomicrobiota bacterium | reverse complement strand
ATAGTAGATTCACAAAAATAATTTCTTGGTTTTAATTTTCTTCATCCCTTCTATCCCTGTGAATTCTCTTTTTTAGGAGCCACATGATAACTCGCTGGCCAATTGATTTGCCTGCGCAAGAGCCAGAAAACACCGATGAGATCAAGGACTCCATGGCTGGCTCTTTTTAAAATCGTGTAGTTCGATTGACCAAAGCGACGAGGGCGATGATTGACCGGGAATTGTCCCAACGTTAAGCCGGCATGTTCCAACATTGCAATCATGTAGCACTGCATTTGATTAAAAGGCATCAAAAATCGGAGATATTCTTTGCGAATGACTTTAAGCGTGCAGCCAGCATCGCGTACGGTGTCGCCGGTAAAAAATTTGCGAACCTTATTAGCGACTTTCGAGGCGGCCTTGACTTGCCAGCTATCTTGGCGATTTTTGCGATAGCCGCAGACGATGTCGTAATTTTCTGACTCGCGAACCAACATCGGAATATCAGCGGGATCATTCTGTCCATCGCCGTCCATCAAGATGCAGAGTGGATGAGAAGCGGCTAGTAAGCCGGCGTAGAGGGCGGCGCTTTGGCCTAAATTTTTTGGAAAAGAAATCAGACGAACATCGCTGAATTTTTTAATCAAGGACTCCGTTTCATCACGGCTTCCATCATTGACTGCAATAATTTCAGCATCAGGATTAGTGCAACGCGTTTCCTCGAGAACAGCAACGACATTTTCTTTTTCGTTGTAAAAGGGAATGATAATCGAAATTTTGGGAGAGGGCATAGAGAAAGACTACAGGTTACAGCCTACAGGCTACAGAAAAAAATTCCATAGGGGGCTGACCACTATGGTTTAGGAATCAAGGCGACAAGTCGTATCGGGGCTTCGGTTCCGTGGCGCGTTTTGATCGGAAGGGCCATGATAAAGCTTCCTTTTACAGGAAGGTGATCGGCATGAGCGATGTTTTCGACGATATATTTTTCAGATCCTAAAAACGCGGCATGGACTGGATAGCCGCTCTCAGGGCGGTCAGGAGAGAGGGTATCGATGCCGAGGCCGATAACTTTTCGCTGGATCAAGAGATCTGCTGCTTCTTTCGAGACAGAAGGAAAATGAAAATTGTTGTGATAGAGCTTTGGTTCTTTCCAAAATCGATCCCAACCGGTTTTGATGATGACAAAACTTTCTGGTTCGATAATGCCGTAATTTTTTTCAAAAAGTTCGATCTCTTCTACTGAGAGAGAATAATGCTCATCAGCGCGATTTGAAACATCGATCATCACGCAAGGAGCGACGAGGTTGTTGAGTTCTAATTGATCAATCGTTTTTTTTCCAAGGTTACAGTGAGCTGGAGCGTCGAGGTGGGTTCCAATGCCAGCATGCATCTTGAGTTGTTGGACACGAAAAGAGATTTCAGTTTTAGAGTTATAATCGAGTTTCACTTCTTGATGGAATCCACAGCTTCCATTCCACGAGGAAATGTTTTCTTCGAGCGTGTGAGTCAGGTCGATAATTTTGTATGGAAAAGCAGAAGAAATAATTTTCATTGAAAGAGAAAGCTACATGATAAGGATTCCTTTTTCCATGGCCCATGCGACGGTTTTTTTAGCGTCAGCGCTATAAGGGCGAGTGGAAGTTGTTTCTTCTTCCTCTTCTTCAGAAGAAGTTAAATTTTTTTCAGTGGGTTTCTTTTTTCTGAGAGGAGGTCGTCGCGCTCCTCGTTGTCCAATGGGAGCAAGCATTTGGTCTTGTGCCGTAGATGCTTGAATAGTGGACTTAACGGTGTCATCAACAGTGGTGTATTGGTTTCCTGCTGCCGCTTGGCCCGTTGCTGTTGATCCAAAAACAAAAGCAGTTGCATCATTCGATTGCATCGCATAAGCATCAGGAGCGACAGTTCCTGGTGCCACGCTAACACTGGCCTCTGTGCCTCCACTGACGCCAGTCGATGTTTCTCCTTGGCCAGCTGTTGGAGGTGTGGAGTTATTCGAGGTAGAAAACTCATCGCTGTTAGTGGCAAGCGATGATTGAATGATCTGCACGGGTGAGATCATGGTGATGGGATGATTGGCCATATTTTTTAAAGCAATCCCGAAATGATATTCACGACTAAGGCAATAATCGAGGTGTTAAAAAGAAAAGAGAGCAGTCCATGTAGCAAGACAAGGCGTCGAAGGCGATGTTTCGCAATGCCGACGTCAGCGACCTGGCAGGTCATTCCAATGACAAAAGAAAAATAGACGAAGTCCCAATAGTCTGGAAATTTTTCTTGGCCAGGGAAGATAAGTCCTCCAGTTAAATTATCTTTTTCGTTCTGATCTGTGTTGGAGAGATGAGATGGTGTGGTGCGATAAAAAAAGTGAGCGTACAAGGATGCAAACCGTGTATGAACAAAAGTCCAGGAGATGGCAATCGTGATTAATGCAAAAGTAATGCTCTCGGAAACATGAGGGATCGATTTTTCTTTGACCAATCTCAACAAAAACCACGTTGATAATACGCTAGCAATGGCTGCGGAGATGACGATGAACAAAAAAAAGCGCCGTGCTGTGTCGGTAAGGCGAAGTTGTCTTCTAATAGAGTAAGGGTCTTTGGTGAAAATAAACAACCAAGTTAGGAGGATGCTGGTCAAAGCAAATCCATCCCAGGCGACAATCCATGGAATGGGAAAAGGAAAGGAACGCTTTAACAAAAAAAATAAAAGGAGTGCAATGCACAATTCAATCACCCAATATTCATGAAAGCGCAAAAAATGATGGGATCGTTTTTCAAATTGATTTTTCTTATTTAACAGCATAACTCGAAAATTATGTTTGCATCTCAAATTTCCTCAAAGAATATTTTTTCACAAATCCTAGCAGGGATTGTTGTCTTTTTAGTCGCATTGCCGCTTTCTCTTGGTATTGCCTTGGCTTCCGGAGTTCCTTTGGTTTCTGGATTGCTCGGAGCGATGGTGGGAGGACTTCTCATTGGAGTACTTAGTGGTTCTGAAGTCAGTGTGAGTGGGCCTTCTGCCGCGTTAGCCTCGATTATTGTTCAACAAATAGCGAGGCTCCATTCCTTCGAAGCATTTTTGTTGGCACTCTTTTTTTCCGGTCTTATTCAGCTTATCATGGGTTTTTTTCGTGCAGGCTTTATTGCAGAGTTTTTTCCCACGAGTGTGATCAAAGGCCTGCTGGTGGCAACGGGTCTCTTGATTGCCCTCAAACAGATTCCTCATCTTGTAGGGTATGACACAACGCCTTTTGGTTACGAAGATTTTTTAGAGGCCGATGGAGACAATACTTTTAGCGAAATCATTAAGGCGTTCACTTGCTTTCAGCCTGGAGCTTTGATGATTGGTTTATTGTCTTTGGTAATCTTAACGCTATGGGAGGTGACTAAGTCGTTAAAAAAAATTCCGATTCCAGGAGCTCTCCTCGTTGTAGTGATTGCTATTGTGATCAACAAAATGTTTTTACATTTCGGAAGTTCATGGGTTGTGGTTGCTCCTCAATTAGTCCAGATTCCTCAGGTAGGAACAGTAGAGGCATTTTTAAAAACATTTAAGTTTCCTGATACCACGCAACTCTTTCAACCTGCTATTTATGGAGCTGCCATCATGTTGGCTCTGAGTGCGAGCTTAGAAACTTTATTAAATTTAGAAGCGACCGACAAGATTGATCCTAACCAACGAGTTAGTTCTCCTCATCGCGAGTTAATGGCTCAAGGAATTGGAAATATGTTCCTAGGATTAATTGGAGGAATGCCGGTCACTTGCGCTGTTGTTCGTAGCAGCGCGAACATTGATGCTGGAGGTCGTTATCGATTGGCAACTATTGTTCACGGCCTTTTGCTCATGGTTAGTGTGTTGTTTTTGCCGAGCTTCATTAATCAAATTCCACTTTCTGTTTTGGCTGCTATTTTGGTTGTTGTTGGTTTTAAGTTAGCAGCGCCCCGACTTTTTATTAATACGTGGAATGAAGGACCCAGCCAGTTTCTCCCTTTTATCATTACTGTGATTGGTATTATTTTCACTAATTTTTTAATTGGTGTTCTTATTGGTCTTTGTGTCAGCTTGCTCTTTCTTCTTTATACCAACTGGCAACGTCCAGTCGTTGAGGTTTTAGAAAAGCATGCAGCTGGAGAGGTCTTGCGCATTGCTTTGGGCAACCAAGTTAGTTTTTTAAACCGCCCTTCCTTGGCCAAAGCACTAAATGCTGTTGCTTTCAACAGCCACTTGCTTCTTGATGCTCGTAATACCGACTACATTGATCCTGATATTCTCAGTCTGATTCATGATTTTCTTCGGACAAAAGCCAAAGTACGTAATATTGTCGTCAGCCTTCTCGGTTTTAAAAAGAAATATTCTCGTCTTAAAAATGTCATTCATTATGTTGATTATTCAACTCAGGAGCTTCAATCAAAGCTAACTCCTGCTGAAGTGATTACTCTTTTAAAAGAAGGCAATGAGCGTTTTCAAAAAGGAACTCCGTTGTTTCGTGATTATCGGATTCAAGTTCAAAAGACCGCTCATGAACAATATCCGATGGGTGTCGTTTTGAGTTGTATTGATAGTCGAGCTCCTGTCGAAATGATTTTTGATGCTGGCTTGGGAGATCTTTTTAGCATTCAGATGGCAGGACAAGTCGCGCATCACAAAGAGTTGGCTAATATGGAATATGGATGTATGGTTGCTGGAGCCAAACTGATTGTTGTCTTAGGACATAGTTCTTGTGGGGCTGTGAGGGCGGCTGTCGATTTTTTTCAACGTGGAACTACAGCTTTACAAGAGACAGGTTCTAAACATCTTGATTTATTGTTGCAAGAAATTCAAAAATCGATGGACGCAAATGCGCCTACAGCTTTTTCTTCAGATGAAGCAAAAACAATCTATATCGATGAGATAGCTCGGCGGTACATTATGGCAACGATTTATTTTATTCATCAAGAAAGTCCAGCTCTTCATCGTCTTGCTCAGGAGGGAAAAATTGCGATCGTCGGAGCCTTTTATGATGTGGCAACGGGTAGGGTAGAGTGGTTGTAAGCTGATCTTGAAATGCTACCGTTGAGGAGAGGGGCTGCGTTGCGTGTAAATTTTTCCTGTAACCTGTAACCTGTAACCTATAACCTTCTTACATGTCTAACGTTCTTTCTCCTCAAACTTCTTTTTTTGAAAAAAAGTCTACGCTTCTTTTTTTTGCACTGCTCATTATTGCCGTAACTCTTTTCCGTTTTTGGTATGCCACGCAGCTCGAACTCATCGGCGATGAGGCTTATTATTGGTATTGCTCGCGACATTTGGATTGGAGTTTTTTTGATAAAGGTCCTGGGGCTGCGGTGACAATTTGGTTGGGGACGCATCTTTTTGGAGATACCGTTTTTGGAGTTCGCTTTTTTGCAGTCCTGCTTTCGGCAGCAACAGGGATTGCCCTTTTGATACTTGCACGACTTCTTTTTTCAGAACGTGTTGCTTTTTGGACCTTGTTAATCGCACTTTTTATGCCACTCTACGCGGTGGGAAGTATTTTAATGACGATTGATCCACTGAGTATTTTCTTTTGGACGTTAGCAACGATTACTTTTTGGTGTGCAATCAAAAATGAGAGAGTTTTTTTATGGATTTTAACAGGAGCTTTTGTTGGCCTTGGGATGCTAGCGAAATACACCAACTTGGTAGAGCTCCTTTGCTTTGCGCTTTTTTGTTTTTGGTGTCGGGATGAACGGCGGCAATTCAAAAGACCTCATTTTTATTTCATGCTAGCAACAACATGTTGTTTTGCTTTGCCCATCGTTATTTGGAATATTGAGCATCACTGGATTGGAGTAGTTCATTTAATTCACCGCGGGGATCTTGATCACTCATGGAGCGTGAAGCCAGGTGAATTGCTGACATTTCTTGGAGCTCAGGCGGGAGTGATTTCGCCATTTTTCTTTCTTGGAGTGATCGTTTCGGTGTTTTGGCCGCAATGTGATCAAGAGCATAAAAAAGAAACTTGTTATCTTCGATCTCTCTTCATTCCATTATTCTTTTTTTACTCCTGCCTCAGTTTGAATAAAGCGGCAGAGCCTAATTGGACGGCTCCGTGTTATGTTGCAGGGATGGTTTTGCTTGCTGGTAATTGGTCGGCGTTGCAACAACATTGGTCTTTGTCAAAAAAATGGGTGGTGGCAGCGTTCATGATTGCTGCTTTTGAAACAGTTATGCTGCATAACACTTGGTGGCTGCATGTGCCGATCTCAGCTACTTTGGAAGCGAATAAAAATCCTATCATCCAAAAAATCGGTGAGGCTTATCGCAATCTTGGTGCTGTTGATCCACTCGATCGCGCTCGTGGTCCTGAGTCTATTGCACAACATGCTTTGGGGCTTTCTCAAAAATACAAAACGCAGTTTTTTATTTCTGACAATTATCAAACAGCGAGTCTCCTGAGTTTTTATCTGCCAGGTCATCCTGATACTTACGAGGCTGATTGGGGGCGGATTAAGGATCAGTTTTCGATTTGGCCAGGATACAAGCAGCGCTACGCATTAGGAAGTAAGGCTATTTTTATTTTTGAATGGCCCTATTCACCGGAAGAATTGAGACGTGACTTTTCTGAAGTTCGAGAGGTAGATCAAAGTTATTCGATGACAGGAACGCGTCCGATTAAGAAATATTATTATTCAGTTTGTAATGGTCTTAACCCGCAAATTTCATACTGATTAGTCGCGAGGCGCCGCGAATCCTGATGCAGACAAGGAAGGCGATGGGTTGCTGCGACGGCTGTATGCTCCATACCGCCCGAGGAGCAATCCGGGCCTGACGCTGTATCCATCAGGATTCGCGGCGCCTCGCGACTAATCAGTATGAAATTTGCTGGTTAAGCTTTAAAATGTACGTTCCAAAACCAATCCCAAAAGTTTTTTCTTTGAGAGGTTGCGGGAGCGTAAAGGTCATGAACAACTGTTCCCCAATTGTTTTCAATATAATTATTAACACCTGATTGATCCCAGATGGCAGTGCTAAAGCCATTTTGATAAGCGAAGCTGATCCATGTATTGAGTGTTCCATCATTGGGTGAGGTTGTGGAATCGGTTGGATCAACGCCAGCGCTGATGCGTGCTGAGGTAAAGCCATGTTGCTGAGCAAGCCAAGTATTCCAAGCAGTCATGAATCCTTCATTTTGGCTGATGGGACAGTAATCCCAATAAGTCATCACATAAACACGATCGATAGCACACCAATTTTGACTCGTCACGGCAGCACTTAAGAAGGCTGTATTGCAGGTATGCCAAGGTCCATTGGCATCACAGCCACCGTAAACGCAGCAGCTGGTTGCCAAATCGGGAGCAAGATCTTTAAATTTTCCAGCCATTTCTCCTGCAAATGAAGCGGCTGTGGTATCCTCGAGTTCCTCATCAAAATCGGCTCCATCAGCTCCTGTTGTCCGACAGAGGTCGACGAGGGCTTGAGCGAAAGAAGTGACATTCTCTGCGGTGAGAATACTCCAAGAATTTCCAAAAGTTGTTCCAGATTGTCCGCCAATGGAAAGCTTAACGCTACAGCCTGCAGCTTTGCACTGTTGAACAAAATTAGTGAGCGCGGCGACATCAGGAAAAGCGCCGGTTCCTGGTGGTGTTCCTGATGTATCGAGCGAGTAGCCGTTAATGGTCGCGGTTCCATTGACGAGGGCAAGTTGTCCTACAAAAACATTAATCGTATTGACGCCCTGTGGGAGTGCAGCGATATACGATTGAGTATCTAAATTATTTGTCCAATCTTCAACCCACGTGCTGTTTTCGTAGCCAAGGCCCTCTTGCCGTTTTTTTACTGAATCTACAGGAGCAGTTTGGGCTTCCGGTTTTAAGAGTCCGAAAAAAAAGAACGTGATCACCAAGGTAGATACTATTTTTTTCATGGTAAATAAGAAGTTGAGGTTTAGAAGTAATTAATCGCAAAAATATTAGGGAGCATAAAGAATAAAATTTCTTTTCATAAAACTCATAGAGCTTCGGCGGCTGCATGCGCACTAGCCCAGGCCCATTGGAAGTTGTAACCCCCAAGCCAACCAGTCACGTCGACAACTTCACCAATAAAATAAAGTCCTGAAACTTTTCGTGATTCCATCCTTTTGGAAGAGAGTTCAGAAGTGGAAACTCCGCCGCACGTGACTTCGGCCTTGGGATAGCCTTCGGTTTCTAAAAAGCGCATGGGCCAATGATGGAGAAGCTGTAAAAAATTCGAAAATTCTTGATCGCTGCAGTGATGTGCTGTTTTTGTAAAATGATGTCGCTCGCACCAAGCTTCTGCAAATCGTCGCGGAAGATAATGGCTCAAAATATTAGGCAGCAAAGCCTGGCTCTGCCGCTCGTGTAGAAGTTGTGAAGAGGCTGCGGAGTCTGGGAGCAAATCAAAAATTAATTCTTCACCTGGCTTCCATGTTGAAGAGATTTGTAAAATCGCAGGACCACTGACGCCACGATGAGTGAACAATAGTGCCTCCTCGAATTTGATGCCGCAATGTTCAACGCGCACTGGAAGAGAGACGCCTGCAAGGTTGTTACAAAAGTTGCGATCATGGGATACAAAAGTCAATGGGACAAGTGCTGGTCGCAGTGGCGTTATGGCAATTCCAAATTGGCGAGCTATACGATAACCAAAATCAGTGGCACCGAGTTTTGGAAAAGAAAGTCCACCAGTTGCGATAACCAGCGAATCAGCTGTGAAAGAGCCTCGGGAAGTCATGAGGTGAAACTTTTCTTCTTTGCTAACATTTTGCACGTGACACGACGTCACGATCTTCACGCCAGCCTCATGGCATTCGATCAGGAGCATGTCGATAATCTCGCGAGAACTTGCATCACAAAACTGCTGTCCTAATTTTTTTTCGTGATAGGCAATGCCATGTTTTTCTACAAGGGTGATAAAATCCCATGGGGAAAAGCGTGCGAGCGCTGACTTGCAAAAATTGGGGTTCTCGGAAAGATAGTTTTCAGCGCTGGTATGAATATTTGTAAAGTTACAGCGACCACCTCCGGAGATTCCAATTTTTTTCCCAACGCGATCATTATGTTCTAATAAAAGAACAGAATTTCCTCGTTGAGCAGCTTGGAAGGAGCAAAAGAGACCAGCTGCGCCAGCGCCAATGATGATGGCATCGTAGTGTTGTTGAGATAAAGGAGCCTTCATAAAAACGAAGTTTTATCTTCTATGTTATAAACCGTGACGGCAAGCCATTCATGGAGTATGTTAAACCCTATGGAAAAACGTACCTTCGAGGCTCTCGGTCTCTCTCAAGAAATTATTAAAGCAGTTGCTCAACTCGGTTTTGAGGAAGCTTCACCCATTCAAACCGCAGCGATTCCGGTTTTGTTGGCAGGTGCTGATGTGGTTGGTCAATCGCAAACCGGTTCTGGAAAGACCGCGGCATTTGCGATTCCAGCGATTGAAAAAATTGATCCGATGAGCAAAGCTGTTCAGGTTTTAGTGCTTTGTCCGACGCGTGAGTTGGCGACGCAGGTTGCTGATGAGGTTTACAAATTAACGGCGTTCAAACGAAATATTCATTGCGTGCCGATTTATGGTGGCGCTTCCTACGAACGTCAGCTCTTTGAATTAAAAAAAGGCGTTCAAATCGTCATCGGCACACCAGGCCGTGTAATGGATCATTTGGAGCGCGGTACATTGAAGTTAGATCAACTCAAAGTTGTGATTTTGGATGAGGCTGATCGGATGCTCGACATGGGATTTCGCGATGACATTCAAACGATTTTAGAACAAACTCCGGAAGAACGACAGACCGTTTTCTTTTCAGCAACGCTTTCTAAGCCAATTCGCGATCTGATCAATCGTTTTTCTCGTGATCCACAGATGATCAAGATTGAGCAGAAGGAACTCGCAGTGCCAACAATCGAGCAATGGTTTTATGAAGTTCCTTCTCGCATGAAAGTTGAAACACTGATTCGGCTCATCGATTTTCATGAATACAAACTTGGAATTATTTTTTGCAATACGCAGCGCATGGTCGATGAATTAGCGGATGCGCTCTTAGCGCAAGGCTTCTCAACAGATCGTCTGCATGGCGGCATTGCGCAAGCGCAGCGGACACGCGTGATGAACAAATTTAAAAATTCGGAATTTGAATTTCTCGTAGCGACCGATGTTGCTGGACGTGGTATTGATGTGGATGATTTAGAGATCGTCGTGAATTATGATCTTCCGTATGATCCGGAAGATTATGTGCATCGCATTGGGCGGACTGGGCGAGCTGGAAAAAAGGGCGTCGCCATCACCTTTGCGAGTGGTAGGGACATTTACAAACTGCAATTTTTAGAGCGCTTCACCAAAGCAAAAATCCGTCGCGGTACAATCCCAACAGTGGGAGAAGTGGAAGGGAAACGTGCAGAGCAGCTCTACAACAAGCTTCTTAAGCAACTTCAATCAAATGCCTTTAAAAAACATGACATCATTATCGATCGCTTGTTGGAAGAAGGATTCACTTCGACCGATATTGGGTCGGCGCTTTTTTCAATGTTGTTGGGTGACGCTCCTGCAGCCTCTAAAAAACAGGCAGTCGAGCATTCTCGTGAGCGTGGGAAGCAAGAATTTTCTTTTGCACAAGCTAAAGGAGATCGAGGCGGTCATCGTGGGGATCGGCGTGATCGTTCTCGTGGCGAACGTAGTTTTAAACGGGGGCGCTCTCATCAGGATGATCGAATGGGAGAACGGGGTGAGCCACGCCGCAATAGTGACTATCAAGCTAGCATGGACAAAGATCGTTCTTTCAAAAAAGGGCCAGTTCGGAAATATTCAAAACCCTTTAAAAAATAATTGATTTGGAGGAGTAGGATTGATTTCTTATTCCTTCCATCCCTGTGAATTTATTTTATTTTATTTTTCTTTTTTTTGTTGGGATCACTTATGCCGATGTGACGCTGCCAGCGATCTTTGGCGATCATATGGTGTTGCAACAAGGAACTTCGTTGCCGGTTTGGGGAGAAGCTGATCCCGGTGAGCGCGTGACAATAAAGTTTGTTGGGCAAGAAGTGACGACGACTGCTCGCAAAGACCGGCAATGGCGTGTGAACCTGCGTCCCGTTTATCTTCGCAGCTCTCCTGATGTTTTGATTGTAGATGGGAAAAATCATTTAGAATTTTCTGATGTGCTCGTAGGAGATGTTTGGCTTTGCTCGGGACAGTCAAATATGGCTTTTCCACTGCGCGAAGCTGATGGTGGAGAGGCGGCAGTAATTCATGATGAAGATGACCAGCTCCGTTTTTTTGTCGTTCCTCAAAAACGGGCCTTGCAACCACAACGAAACTTAGAAGGACGATGGGAGCGTTGCTCGCGAGACTCTGCAGCGGCATTTTCTGCAGTCGGTTATTTTTTTGGCCGGGATTTGCGGATGGCCACGGGTATGCCGATCGGTTTGATTGGAAGTTATTGCGGCGCTACCTCAGCCCAAGCTTGGATGAGTCTCCATGCACTACAGCAAGTACCTTCTTTCAGTCATTATCTTGCCGAGTATTATCAAATTGTGCGTGATTTTCCAAAAAATCAAGAGACTTATGATCAGCGAAAAATAAATCACGAACAAGATCTAGCTGCGTGGGAGGAGCAAGTGGGAACTCCCTACCAAGCGGAGCTCGCAGATTGGAAACTAAAATGCAAAGAAGCTTGTTCAAAACTTTTGGCACAACCGCTCAAGCCAGATCCTCTTTGTCCAAAACCAATGCCTCCTTTGGAGCCAGAAGGAGGTGTGACGGCTCCAACGATGTTGTTCAATGGGATGATTGCGCCGCTGATTCCGTATGCGATCACTGGTGTGATTTGGTATCAGGGAGAGAGCAATGAAAATCAAGAGTCTCCGTATTCATGGATGGTTTCCCTCCCAAAGAGCACGATTTCTACAAAAATTCCATCAGCTTTTGAATATCGACGACTTTTTCAACGATTGATCCAGTCGTGGCGTGCTGCTTGGGGGCAAGGGCCATTCCCTTTTTATTTTGTGAGCCTTGCTGGATTTCGAAAGTCCACACTCGATCCTATCGAGATGTTAATTGATGACGAAGGAAGTCTAACGCCAGGTTGGGCTTGGTTGCGTGAGGGACAAGAGGTAGCGCTCGCGCTGCCTGAGACAGGAATGGTCGTGACTACCGATCTTGGCAATCCGAATGATATTCATCCTAAGGACAAGCTCGATGTAGGACGTCGATTGGCACTGCTTGCACGAAAAAATCTTTACGCTCAGCAAGTGGTAGCCAGCGGTCCCTCTTATCGCTCGATACAGCAAGAGGGGAATAAAATTCGCGTCACATTTGACAACGTTGGCAAAGGTCTGACGGTTGCTGCTCCTCCATGGCATTATGATGGGACGACAGTCATACCACACTCACTTCAAGGTTTTGCGATCGCAGGAGATGATCGTCGTTGGTATGATGCCGTTGCTTTCATTGAGGGAAATGACGTTATTGTTTCAAGCGAGTTTGTTTTAAAGCCGACAGCGGTCCGTTACAATTGGAAAGATAATCCAACAGGAAATCTTTATAACAGGGAAGGATTGCCGGCGGCACCCTTCAGAACGGATTTAGATCAACCTCGCTAGAGCTGTTGAAATTCTACTGAGGCGGCGAACTACGGCGTCGCTCCGGTGCTCGTCGCTTCATGTATTAATATACGCTCAGCGCCTGTGCTCCGAGGCTCCTTGTATTTCATCCGCCTCAGCGAATTTGAACAGCTCTAGTTGTATGTTGTGTCTTAATTTTAGAAACGAATTGGCTTTCTATAGCCTACAGCCTATAGTCTACAGCCTATTTTATGTTTTCCCGTCTTTCTGATCAGCTTCAACAAACTTTTAAAAATCTTCGAGGGCAAGGGCGCATTACCGAGTCCAATATTGCTGAGGCGCTTCGAGAAGTCCGCCTCGCCTTACTTGACGCTGATGTTCATTTTCAAGTTGCGAAAGATTTTATAGCTCGCGTTAAAGAAAAAGCCTTAGGAGAAGAGGTTCTCAAAAGCGTAACGCCGGGACAACAAATCATCAAAATTTTTCAAGATGAATTGACACAGTTGCTTGGCGGAGACTCAGCTCCTCTTAACTTAAACAAGCCGGCACGACTTTTGATTGTAGGTTTGAATGGTGCCGGAAAAACAACCTCATCCGCAAAGCTTGCAAAATGGCTGAAGGCGCAAGGGCAGCATCCAATGCTCGTTGCGCTTGATTTGGTCAGGCCTGCAGCGATTGAGCAATTGGTGACGCTAGGAAAGCAAATTGAGGTTCCAGTCTTTGCGCCGGCTTTAAATTCTACTGAGACTGCGAATAACGGCGTCGCATTGTGCGCCTCCTCGAGTATTAACGATACACTCAGCCGCTGTGCGCCGACAGCTCCTTGTTCTTCATCAGCCTCAACGAATTTGAAAGCAGGCGCAACTTGCACCAATGTGTTACCTGTGGCTCGCGAGGCTCTTGCGTGGTGTGAGGAGCAACATGGAAACGTGACGATTTTTGATACTGCTGGGCGTCGAGAGATTGACGAAGCCTTAGTGAACGAGCTGCAACAGCTCAAAGAATTTTTAAAACCGGAAGAAATTTTACTCGTCTGTGACGGCGCGACGGGACAACAAGCGGTGAGTGTTGCGGAACGCTTTCACGCGGCGTTGGGGCTGACCGGCCTTATTTTGACAAAGCTCGATGGTGATGCCCGCGGTGGCGCCGCGCTTTCGCTGCGCTCGGTGACGGGAAGACCGATTAAATTTGTGGGTGTTGGGGAGAAGCTTGATCAAT
>VHCR01000013.1 GCA_016871655.1 Verrucomicrobiota bacterium | reverse complement strand
TTTCATATGTATAGCAACTTGTTTAATCATCGTCCACGTTCCAACAACATTTGTTTCAAAAAGCGCATTAAAATTATTTTTGGAATCCTTTTCAAAAACAGGCGTCGATTCATAAACTCCCGCATTATTCACGCAGACATCAATTCTCTCACGAGTCTCTTCAAGAAATTCAAAAGCCCGTTGCACGGAATTTTTATCAGCAATGTCGAGTTGCAATGGTATGGCATTTTTAATTTCTCGAGCTAACGTTTCTAGTTTCTCGAAATTACGCGCCGCCATAATCACGCGAGCACCGGCTTGGGACAAACAGCGCGCAAACTGCTCTCCAAGCCCATTGGAGGCACCCGTAATGAGAGCTGTTTTTCCTTTTAAATTAAAAAGATCATTAGAATTCATAAAGTTCAAGAGGCAAGTTGTCAGGATCTTTGAAAAAAGTAAACCTCTTCCCTGTCAGCTCATCAACACGGATGGCTTCACACTCAACGCCTCGCTCCGATAAATGACAAATGGAAGCCTCAAGATCTTTCACACAAAATGCGAGATGCCTTAGACCGCAGGCTTCAGGATGAGAAAGTCGCTGCGGTGAATGTTCAAACGAAAAAAGTTCAATCGCTCCTCCTCCAGGAATTTCAAGATCGAGTTTGTATGATTTGCGTTCGGAACGATAAGTTTCTTTCAAAATTTTAAATCCTAAAAGTTCCGAATAAAATTTTTTAGAAATCTCATACGAAGAACAAATGATGGCGGCATGATGGAGGCCTAAACAAAAACTCATTTTTTAATAATATTTATTCTGTTTCACTTGATTTCTCGTTTTAGTAAAAATAATTTGTCACATCATGCCTTACCTCTATTCCTTTTTCAATGATTACTCCGAAGGAGCTCATCCGCAAATCCTCGCAGCGCTCCAAGCCGCAAATCTACAGCAAGAACCAGGCTATGGCCTCGATTCCTTTTCAGAAAAGGCTGCGACGCTCATCAAAAAAGCGATGCAACAACCTGAGGCCGCCATTCATTTTGTTTCTAATGGAACACAGGCTAACTACATCTCGCTCTCTTTTTTGCTAAAACCATATGAAGCGATCATCGCAGCAGATAGTGGCCACATCGAAGTTCATGAAGCGGGCGCCGTTGAGGCCACCGGCCATAAGATCATCACCGTGCCAGGCGTAGAGGGAAAAGTCACGCCAGAGGCTGTTCTGAAGGTATTAGCCACACACACCAACGAACACATGGTTTTGCCACGAGTCGTTTACATTTCTCAATCGACAGAACTTGGAACCATTTATTCCAAAAAAGAATTAGAAGCGCTTTCTCAATTGTGTCAGGAAAAAAAATTATTTCTCTTCATCGATGGGGCGCGGATGGGGTCAGCGTTGACATCGCACGCAGCGGATTTTTCTTTGCCTGATATCGCTCGCTGTGCAGACCTTTTCACTCTCGGAGGCACAAAAAATGGGGCTTTGCTTGGGGAAGCGATCGTTATCACACACCCTCACTTACAATCTCAATTTCGCTATCAACTCAAACAACAAGGAGCTCTTTTGGCGAAGGGACGCGTTTTTGGAATTCAATTTCAAGAATTGTTTCGAGAACAACTCTATTTCGAAAATGCTCGTCATGCGAATGCGATGGCTCAGCAGCTTGCTCACGGCATCACAGCACTCGGGTATCAACTTGCCTATCCCGCTGTTAGCAATCAAATTTTTGTCATCCTTCCTGACAGCGCGATTGAAAAACTGCAAAAGAAATTTGGTTTTTATGTTTGGAGCAAAGCATCTGATCACCCCAAACACTCTGTCATCCGCCTCGTCACTTCCTGGGCCACTCGCAAAGAAGTTGTCGAACAATTTTTGGAAGAGTTGAAAAAGTCTTAAAGCTTTTTTATGAAATTTTCTAACAAAACTTATTCCTGGGCTGTTGTAGGGATGCTCTGGTGTATCTGCTTTCTAAATTTTGCAGATCGTCAAGTTATCTACAGCATCTTTCCTTTGTTGGAAAAAGAATTTCATTTTTCAAAATTTCAACTTGGCCTTATTGGGTCTGCTTTTATCTGGGTCTATGCAACTCTTGCTCTTCTTGCTGGCTTTGTTACGGATCGTTGGTCACGAAAATTTTTGATCATCGGAGGATGTTTTTTTTGGAGCGTCATGACTTGGAGCACAGCATGGTGTTCTCAGTTTTGGCAATTTGTCGTTGTGCGAGGTTGCGATGGACTCGGAGAAGCCTTCTATCTCCCTTCTGCTATGTCACTCCTTGCCGACTATCATGGAAGGAAAACGCGCTCGACAGCATTTTCCTTTCATTTTCTGGAGTCTATCTTGGAATCCTTGCTGGAGGCTCTTTGGGAGCCCTCTTGGCACAACACTATGGATGGCGCTTTCCTTTTTATTTTTTTGGAGGACTGGGTATTACTCTCTCGTTAATTTTTTTTAAATTTCTAAAAGAGCCACAGCGAGGTGCAGCAGAACAGAAGTCAACTGAATCGCTTGTAACAGCAACAAAAGATCAAGGTACGTTGTTAGAAAATTTTTTATACATCTGGAAACATCCTGAAGCCCTCTTGCTCATGCTTGGCTTTGGGAGTGCCTGTATTGTCTCGTATTCTTTCTTTACCTGGATTCCAACATTTTTTTACGAAAAATTTCATCTCAGTCTCGCTGCTGCTGGGTTTTCAGCTGTACTCTACCTCCAACTGGCAAGCATTGCAGGAGCACTTATCTTTGGAAAAATAACCGATCGTCTTTCACCTTACATGCATGGAGGACGTGTCATCATGCAAATCATCGGTCTTTTGTTTGGCATCTTTTTTATCGTCATGATTGGAAAAGCAAACACGTTGAGTGGCGTCATCATTGCCCTGCTTGGCTTTGGCTTTGCCAAAGGCGGCTATGAGGGAGGAATTTTTCCTGCACTTTACGACACGATCTCTGTGAGCAAGCGTGGTTTCACTTCTGGCGTAAACAGCTTTATTGGAGCGGTCATTGGCGGCATAGGACCCACGATCATGGGCGCCATGATCAGTTTTGGTAAAACAGGCTCTTCAATAAATCGCATGAGCAGTGCTTTTTTATGGAGTGCAATCTTTTTTGCCCTAGCAGCCCTTTTTCTCATCGGATCATTTTTATTGAGCTGGAAAAAATCACAGGTTCACTCGTGATGATTTTTTTCCTTAACCCGCATATTTACGATTAGGGCTAGCCCGCAAATTTCATACTGATCCGTCGCGAGGCGCCGCGAATCTTGATGTAGACAAGGAAGGCGATGGGGTACGACGACGGCTGTATGCTCCATACCGCCCGAGGAGTAATCCGAGTATGACGCTGTATCCATCAGGGGTTCGCAAGCCGTAGCAGGATCAGTATGAAATTTGTGGGCTAGCCACCAACTCCGCAGCCAGTCTCACGGCCGCTAAATAGCTTTCACAGCTGGCGATCCCCTTTCCAGCGATCTCGTAGGCGGTGCCATGGTCAGGACTCGTTCGGATAAAAGGAAGACCAATGGTTACATTCACTCCTTCGTGAAACGCATGCAGCTTGAGCGGGATCAAACCTTGGTCGTGATACATGCAGAGAACTGCATCGAACTCGCCCTGCGTCGCACGAAAAAAAATCGTGTCAGGGCTCATCGGTCCAATGATCCTCGCTTCACGATTTTCTTGCATCAAAATTTTTACCGCAGGTGCAATCGTTCTGATTTCTTCATCACCAAGATCTCCTTCTTCTCCTGCATGAGGATTGAGTCCAGCGACAGCGATACGCGGTTGTTGAATACCACGTCGTTTTAAAAATTGAATGAGCAATTTTCCAACTCGCACGATTTCTTTAACACTCAATGCAGTGATTGCCTCCTTCAGTGGAAGATGAGCAGTCACCAAAGCGACAGTCAGTTTTCCACCGGTGAGAAGCATCGCAAAATTTTTAACACCTGCACGCGCGGCAAAAAATTCAGTCTGCCCTGGAAAAGAAAATCCTTCTGCGTGTAGTCGCTTTTTGCAAACGGGACCTGTGACAACCGCAGCCAACTCTCCTCGCAGCGCCTCTCCAGCAGCTTCTTCCAGAGCGACTATGGCTTCTTGAGAAGTTTCTCGCGTTGGATTTCCAGGTGTCACTGCTGTGGCACTTCCAATAATTTTCCAATCACAACCATGCAATAACTCAGGCTCTGCTTTCAAACGTTCTATCGTGCCTGCTAAAACTTCTGGTCCAACACCAGCTCGATCGCCTGCCGTGAGACCGATGAGAGGAACAGCTCTTCGCGATGGCAATTTATAATTACTTTTTAATTCCACAGCAAGTTCTCCAATCGCAATTTACTAATCCTCGCCTTCGCTTCCGCTGCACGCGGCCCTCCCTCAGCAATAATTTGCTGATAAAGCTGAATTGCCTCATTCCATTGATGACGTTCCTCGAGGATGTGCGCAGCTTCGAAGGCTGCCTTGTCGTGCCAAAGCTGTTCTGGCTCTTGCAAGCGTGGCGTTTTCATCGCTTCGTAATAGGTTGCAAGAGCGATATCATTTTCATTCAATTTTTCTTCAATGAGTCCGATTTTACATAGCGCTTGATTGCGCCAACGAGGAGGAACACCAGAGCTATCAGCCAAAGCTCGCCACGTAGCAATGGCAGCTCGGTAATTGTTAGGATCTTTAAGACCTAAGCCGCTGAGTGTATCTCCCTTCGCCATTTGAGCAGTATACCTCAATTCTGGCGGAACATCGGTAGCTGCTAAAATTTGATCATCAATGGCGATCGCCTCGAGTGGCAATGCTTGAGCATTTTTGAGAGCTGCTTGTTCCAAACGAGCTTGCCAAGCATCTTGACTCCCTTTGTTGTCCTGAGCGACTTGCTCTAAAATCATCACAGCGTCATCAATGGACTTCGGGTCCATGCTATGAGCTGCTGCTTGAGCAGCCAAGAGAAGCGCTTGCCGACCTAGTTCTGAATTCGATTCGGCATGTCCCACATTTTCCAATTCAAGTCTTGCCTCACGCACCAATCCTTTTCTTAAAAGAGCTTCACCTAATTTCATTCGAACCTCATTCGCAAAAGGAGAGTTCGGATGCGCCGCTAAAAACGCACGTGCTTTTTTAATCACTTCAGCTGCTGAAGCCTGATCAGCATGATCGCTGTCAAGAACCTGCAGATATTCTTTTCGTTCAGCTCCGTCAACAGCCTCATTAAGAATTTTTTTCTGCTCGGGAGAAAGAAGCCTTTGTTCTTTTGCAGGGTCACCTGCAACATGAAGTAACATTTGATTATATTGAGCATCTGAAGCAAATGCAGGATCAAAAAGTTCAGCTTGATGAAATTCTTTTTCTGCACGCTCTGGCTGTTTTAGCGCAGACTCCGCCAACCCTCGTAGAAAGGCCATCCTAGCGCGTATACTCAAAGAAAAAGAAGTTTGGTCACCGAGAAGAGCAAGAGCAGCAGTAGGATCTCCTTGATTTAACTTTTCTTGTGCCAATGCCAAATTGACTTCACCAACAAGAGGGTGATTAGGAAAATTTTTTAAAAAAGATTGATAGAGTGCCTCAGATTTAGTCGGATGCCCTTGTTGTTGGAGCATGCGTGCCAACGGCAGCATGGCATAGGAAGCTCGGTAAGGTTGTGTTACATCATTGGCCCATTTGTAGAAAACTGAGCCATCTTTGTTGTTTTGCGTTATATAGAGCTGCTCGAGTTGCGTGATTAATTCAGGAAGGCGAGGCGCATTAGGATGTTCTTGCAAATATTTTTCCAACAAGGCTTGAGCTTCTTCTGGCTTTTGCAACGCCATCTGACAGTTCGCAATCCCCGCCACTGTTGCTGCAGAAGTCCATTCTGGAGGAGAAGAGGTTTCCTTTTTAATCGTAAACCTTCGTAGTGCCTCAGCTTGATCTCCTCGTTGCCAAGCGGCTAAAGCATAGAGATAAAGTAATCGTGGTTGCTCAGTGAGCTCTTTTTGATTTTCCAACAACCGCTCAACTTCTTGATTCCGTTTCAGCGCGAGTAAAATAGCGCAACGTTCTTCTAACACTGGCAGAGCCAACGTCGAATTTGGTGCTATCGATTCTACGATCTTCAAGGCTTCTTCATTTTTTCCTAATGCCCGATCAGCCCGCGCCAAAGCCAAGCTCGTCGCTTCAACGTATTCTTGAGAGAGCACATTTTTTGTGGCCAACAGTGATTGCAATAACGGCTCGGCTTCGGAGGCTTTTCCTGAAGCCAAAAGTGCTTGCGCCTTCCAAAAAGAAATCATTGCATCAGGAGTTAGATCTTTTGAATTTAAAACATCAAGGGCTTCGTCAGGGCGATGCTCTATCACAAGAATTTCTCCCAATCGCAACGTCAGCTTTTGTCGCTCTTCCGGATTTTTTTCTTGCTGCAATTGGGTGCGCAAAATCGAAGCAGAAACCTGTGGTAATTTTTCACTAGCAGCTTGAGCAGCTAAATCTTTTTGCTTCTCAGAATAAGTTGTTACTTGCGGAGCGACAGGCGCATTGGCGGATGCTTTCTCCTGCTGAGCGAGAGCGCGGGGAGTAATAATGAGTAATGAGTAATAAGTAATGAGTAGATAGAGGCAGGCACATTTCATTACTGAGAGTCTCTCTGGAAAAATTGGTTTTTGAAAATAAAATTTGCAACCACTGCACTCCAATCAGAACAGAAGAAAAAGGAATAGCCACAAATCAACACAAGGAGCACAAAGGAATAGAAATAATGGAGTTCTTGCATAACCCTACTGCTGGCGCAACTAGCAGCGGATTTATCGGCCATTTTTCATTCCCATTCGATTGTGGCTGGCGGCTTATTGGATATATCATAGACGCAGCGATTGACACCCTTCACCTCATTAATAATTCGACTCGAAATTTTTCCAAGCAATGCTGCCGGAACATCAACCCAATTAGCCGTCATGCCATCTTGACTCTCAACGATGCGAAGAGCGATGGTGTAGTCGTAAGTCCGTTCGTCTCCCATCACACCGACTGATTGCACTGGAAGCAAGACAGCAAACGATTGCCAAACTTTGTAATACCAATCCGAGGCTCTCATTTCCTCAAGCACGATCGCATCAGCAGCACGTAAAATTTTGAGACGATCTGGTGTGATCGTTCCAATGATGCGCACAGCAAGACCAGGACCTGGGAAAGGTTGACGATCGACAACTTCGCGAGGTAAACCAAGCTCGCGTCCCACTTCACGCACTTCGTCTTTGAAAAGCTGTCGTAGCGGCTCCACTAATTCAAACTTCATGTTTTTAGGAAGTCCACCGACATTGTGATGGCTCTTGATTAAAGCGGCAGGATTGTCGCCAATAGGAACACTTTCGATCACGTCGGGATATAATGTTCCTTGCGCTAAAAATTTAAAAGGATGCGCTGACTTTTTGGAAGAGCGTTGCAACTCCAAGGCACTTTTTTCAAAAACGCTGATAAATTCTTTCCCAATAATTTTTCGCTTCCGCTCAGGATCGGTGACATTACGGAGCTTTGAGAGAAATTGTTTTTCTGCATTAACAACCTTTAGCTTTATTTTAAAATTACGCTGAAAAAGGTCTTGTACCGCCTTACGCTCTCCAGCACGCAATAATCCATTGTCGACAAAAATGCAGGTCAGTTGATCTCCAATGGCTTTATGAATGAGCGCAGCAGCTACAGATGAGTCAACGCCACCACTCAAGCCAAGAATCACACGCCCCTCACCAACTTGTCTCCGAATTTTTTCACAGGTATCCTCAATAAAGGAGCCCATTGTCCAAGTTGCAGGACAAGCACAAATTTCAAAAAGAAAATTATTTAAAATCTCTTTTCCTTGAGGTGTGTGAGCGACTTCAGGATGAAACTGCATTCCATAAATTTTGCGTTGTTCATCAGCAATAACTGCGTGTGGTGCATTTTCAGTGGTTCCAAGAACGACAAAACCAGTTGGTAGTTTTTCAATGTGATCTCCATGGCTGTTCCAAACCTCTAACTTGCGATTTAATTTTTTAAAAAGAAGCCCTGTCTTTTTAACTGTCAGCTGGCCTTGTCCATATTCACGACGTTCAGAGCGAGCAACCTTTCCACCAAGATCGTGAGCTAAAAGTTGCATTCCATAACAAATCCCCAAAATTGGGACTCCTAGCTGATAGATTTTTTTATCAATCGCAGGTGCATTTTTAGCATAAACACTCGCAGGTCCTCCTGAAAAAATGATTCCGCAAATTGTCGCGTCTTTAGCAAGCTGAGAAGCCTTGACTGTATGAGGTAATACCTCGGAAAAAATTTGCGATTCACGAATACGCCGTGCGATCACCTGGGTGTATTGAGATCCAAAATCAAGAATGACAATTTTACTTTGTTGAGAAGAAATAACTTTTTTAGCCATGAAGAAAGCTACGTACAAAAACAAATTTTAGCTACATTTAATTTTAAAAAACTCATCAAACTCTACGGAATTAAGGTTACAATTCTCTTAGCATCCATAGCATTCTTTAATGCTTCAAAGGCTCCCGGAATATCATCTTCAACATTCTGAAAAAGCTGAATGAGTCGCTTTCTTTCACTCATTTGAAATATTCCCCAGCAGCAAGCTTCGGCAGCTTCCTCTTTTCCTCGCCTTGCGAGTTCTTTATCCACTCTAGTTTGAATAGGTTCTTCAAGATTTTCTTCTGCTACCAATCCTTCTTCTCTCCCTTCAATTAAATCATCAAGCTCCTTGAGGACTCGAGCAGTAGACTCAAAGTCAACTGCAGAATCGTATGGCTGCTTTTGAAGTACTTTTGTTGCAGCGTACTTGATAGTGCCTTGACGCTCTGTTGTCTTCGAGGGATTGACTGGAAGCATTGCATTAGAATCATTGTGAGATGGTGGATGTTGTTCCTTATCACGTTTCCTTAATTGTTTGCCTAAGTCTGGATCAATGACCCAGAGATAGCGACTCTTACGATCGTAGATAATATTCTCTGGCTTTATATCTCCATGAACAAAATTCCGCTGGTATGTTTTTTCTAAAAAAGAAAATAGTCCATGAGCAATATAGTTAAAATGCTCAGCAATATCAAATCCACGGTCTGCATATCTCATCAAGGTGAACAAGTCGTCGCCAGGAGCGCGTTTCATGAGAGTTGCAACAATACTAACTTCTGATTCTCGCGGAAGGTCTTCTTCAGAAAAAGATTTCACCTTATCTATTGGTACAGCCCATTGAGCAAAATCTCCATTCGGTTTTTTAATATTCAAAATAACTAATTCTGTTTTTGCAAAATGCGTAAGTTCACGAATTCGTGAAGCAGCGATTCCACTTCTCCAAAATTTATTATTGAGATCTGGATGAGTCAGCGGTTGTGGGGCCTTCTCTATTTTTAAGACATAAGACTCTTCATCAACTTCAGCTGGATAAACAGTCCCAAAACCTCCAGAGCCTAGCTTTGTGCCCAAGTTAGCTTGAATCCCTTTAGAAGATAAAAAGCGACTAAGCTCGGATTGATTTACGGCAGTATTCCGAAGATTCGGGTCACTGGCTCTTTGTTCCCAAATTATCTCGCAATTTTGCTTCAACAGGCGTTGTGTTGCTCTTGAAATAACAGGATGACTTTTTTCTAAGCGGACAACTAAATCTCTCAACTCTCCTAATGTTATTTGATTTCCCTGAAAAGCAAAATAATTATTAAGCATCTGCAAGACGGCTTCTTTTTCAGAACCTTGATTAGGGTAAACGGCACAAAGCAATTCTCTAATTGCATCAGCTGACGGTTTCATTCGTTCCCAACGTGTTGCATAGTCTGTAAAACGATTAACTAATTTAAAGCTGGAATGTTGAAAAGAACTCTCAAAAGTCCACTGAATAACCTGATTTTCTTTTTTAGGTTGTGCGGCTTCGGCAACTAGCTCACTTAGTATCATTCTTTTCTTTTGAATTGCTTCTTTTTCTTTTTTTAAAAGACCTGGATCAACTTCTGCTTCGTGAATGGTTCCGATATCCCTATCTTCTGTTACAGAATATTTTTTTTCATCAGAAAAGCTATTATCTCTTTCGTTACTACTCTCGGAAGTTGTTGTATCTGTCGTTTTACTCCTCTTCGCTTCACTGATATGACTGCTTAAGCCTTTGTTAAAAGGTCCCTTCCCTATGGAGTCCATAGACCATCCAAAAGGCAATAGAAATACAAAGAATAAAAAACAGACCTTTATCATTTTAAAAAAAACTTTTTAAAATGAGCTTTCATCAAAAAGCATTGGCCCTTCCTGCTGCTGCCGAGGTCGAGGACGGCGTGGACGAAATGGAATTTCGCGTAAGGCTAACTGAGGACGCCCTTCGGCATTCAACTCTGCTTTTTCTAAATTGGCTAAAATTTCTTTCGCACGCTCAACAACAATTGGAGGAATTCCTGCCAAACGCGCCACTTGAATTCCATAGCTCCGATCGGCTGCTCCCTCAACAATCTTGTGGAGAAAAATAATCTCGTCTTGGCATTCTCTCACGGCGACATTCAAATTGATCACTCCGGAACGCGTCCGCGCCAAGTCAGGAAGCTCGTGGTAGTGCGTTGCAAACATGGTTCGTGCTTGCGTTACATCGTGCAGATACTCTGCAACACTCCACGCGAGGGAGAGTCCATCAAAGGTCGCCGTGCCTCGTCCTATTTCATCAAGCAACACCAGACTTCGTTGTGTGGCATTGTGAAGGATGTTCGCTGTCTCATTCATCTCAACCATAAATGTCGACTGGCCTCGTGAGAGATCATCACTCGCGCCCACGCGCGTGAAGAGGCGATCGACTAACCCCAATCGTATTTCTTTGGCAGGAACATAACTTCCCATCTGCGCCATGATGGTGAGGAGCGCGACTTGTTTGAGATAAGTCGATTTACCAGCCATGTTGGGTCCCGTGATAATTGCCATGCGCCGTGTGGCTACATCTAAGTTTGTATCATTCGAAACAAAACTTTTTTCGCGCGTCATTTGATCCAAAACAGGATGACGCCCATCTTTCACAAAAAAGCCTCCTCCCTCTTCTAATTGAGGTCGACAATAATCAAATAATCTAGCGGTCTCAGCTAGCGATCCGAGCAAATCCAAAGTTCCAGCAACCTTGGCAGTTTCTTGAATGCGGAGCAGCTCGGCGAGAACCAAGGTACGCAAGCGTTGAAAAATTTCATACTCTAACGCGCATGATCGTTCTTGCGCTCCCAAAATTTTCCCTTCCATTTCTTTGAGCTCCGGCGTAATGAAACGCTCTCCATTCGCCGTCGTCTGCTTCCGATGATAATCACTCGGAACTTGAGAGAGGTTCGCTTTTGTCACTTCGATGAAATAGCCAAAGACCGCGTTGAAGCGGACCTTGAGTGATTTAATCCCCGTACGTTGAATTTCTTTTTCCTGCAGATTCGCAATCCATTCTTTTCCCTCCGTTCCTGCGGCACGCAGTTCATCCAACATCGAATCAAAGCCAGAGCGAATCATCCCTCCTTCCTTTGTAACAACGGGTGGCTCTTCCACAATTGCTTGCTCCAAAGTCATGCGAAGTTCTTTCAAATCGTGCAAGCCTGCAATCAATCTGGTTAACAAAGGAGCTTCTAAACGTGAAGCAATTTTTATTTTTTCTAAAAGCTGACGCAATGCTGGAACAGCCTGCAAAGATGATCCCAAGACACCTAAATCACGAGCATTGCCAGAATTTTGACTCAATCGAGAGAGAGAACGTTCGAGATCTCGAATGCCGGCAAAAGATTCGCGCAACTCTTTTAAAAAAAGAGGTTGATCTAAAAAAAGAGCAATCACTTCTTGGCGTGCTGCGATACCAGCGGTTTCACAAAGGGGATGCAAAATCCAATCTCGCAAGAGTCGTGCTCCCATCGGCGTCTTCGTGCGTTGAAGTGCTGAAAACAAGGTCATCTCACTTCCCGCGCGTGAGGAGACCAACTCCAAATGAGATTGTGTTGCCGTATCGATGAGCAAATAATCGTGATGTCGGTAGGGATGGAGGGAAACAAGATGCGAAACATCACGACGCAGATGCCGCGTAAGATAGTGCACCAAGGCTCCTGCAGCTATGAGCCCACCTTGAAGATCATTGCAACCGAAGCCATCAAGCGATTGCACTTTAAAATGAGAGCGCAACATTTCCAAACTTCCCATTTCATCAAAAAGATAATCTTCTAAAAATTCCAAACGCGACCAGCGCGTTTTGATGTTTTTTAACATCTCCTCACACCGCCGTGGCGCGAGCAACTCAGCGGGAGCTACCGTCGCCAACTCATTCAACAACTCCTCCTCACTCGCAAGTGACGTCACAAAAAATTCTCCTGTGCTGACATCCGCATACGATAATCC
Source organism: Verrucomicrobiota bacterium (assembly GCA_016871655.1). GTDB lineage: Bacteria > Verrucomicrobiota > Verrucomicrobiia > Chthoniobacterales > UBA6821 > CAIWMF01. Next base: position 1,611 of record VHCR01000013.1, on the reverse strand, counting down.
GTAAGCGATCGCTTCGCGATCGGTTGATAGTAGCTCCCCGCCTTCGCGGGGACGCCGCTGCTCTGTAGCGTCGGCCTTTCGTGCAGTAGGTTTTATCGGAATAATCGTCGCCGTAAAATTATTTTCTCCCTCTTCCAATCCCACATCCTCCAACGTTCCAGGGCTCAAGATACGGGTGATCTCGCGTTTAACCAGCTTTCCTGTCTGGACTTCACCCACCTGCTCACAAAGTGCCACGCGCTTTCCCGCTTTAAAAAATTTTCTCAAATAGCCGCGCAAGGCGTGATGCGGCACTCCGCACATCGGCGTCTCCCCTCGCTTCGTAAGCGAAACATTCAGAATCGGTGCCGCTTGAATAGCATCCTCAAAAAACATTTCATAAAAATCTCCCAATCGAAAAAGCAAAAACGTGTCCGGCGGCAAATCACGTCGCAGCAAGTGATACTGCTGCATCATTGGAGTCAAACCACCAGTGCGTTGTACTGATGAAGGCTGAAGATGTTTCATAAAGCCAATTTATTTTTAAAGTGAAGAATTGTTAAAATAATCAAATCAAACTTACATAATCTGCTAGTATGATTTTTAGCCTTCAGCCTTCAGCCATATTTCTTTGTGTTCCTTTGTGGCTATTACTTTATTTTTTGAGAAAACCTGTCAGCGGGCTTGTTGGAACCGCATGATCAGCCTTCGATGGAAGCCCCGCAGCCACAGCTTCCGAAGCGCTTTCCACGGCCATGCGAAAAGCGTGTGCCATCCGCACAGGATCAGTAGCAGCCGCAATTGCAGTATTAATTAAAACCGCATCCGCTCCCAACTCAATCGCTTCAGCGGCATGGCTAGGAGCTCCAAGACCAGCGTCGACAATGACAGGGACAATCGCTTGCGCAATGATGATCTCAATCATCGCACGTGTTTCGATTCCGCGATTAGAACCAATCGGCGCGCCAAGCGGCATTACGGTCGCAGCGCCGACATCTTGCAACCGCTTGGCAAGAACCGGATCAGCGTTGATGTAAGGAAGAACGGTAAATCCTTCTTTCACCAACAACTCGGTTGCTTTTAATGTTTCAATCGGATCAGGAAGCAAGTAGTGAGGATCAGGATGAATCTCGAGCTTCACCCAGGAAGGTAATCCTGCAGCAACCGCCAGTCGAGCAAGACGCAAAGCTTCTTCGGCTGTATTGGCCCCACTCGTGTTGGGCAGAAGCAAATATTTTTCAGGATCTAAAAATTCGAGAATATTCGCAAAGGGATCTTTTTTTCCCGTGAGATCGGCTCGACGCAATGCTACTGTCACAATCTGGGCACCACTCGCTTCCAACGCATCACGCATGAGCTCATTGGAGGAAAATTTTCCCGTCCCCAAAAAAAGTCGCGAGGAAAAAGTACGGTCAGCAATGGTCAGAGGGGCTGATAAACTTGAGAGAGACATAGAAACTGATGTTAACTCAAAATGAGTCTAGAAGCTATCAACAAATCAAGTTCTATCTGACTTCGTCTTTATTCACATTTATGGTATTATACCATCTCCATTAAATAACTGAACTATCTGACTAGCTCTTTTTGTGCTGAGCTTCGTTGTCAGAGCTTACGTTATGAGACATAGCGCTG
>VHCR01000012.1 GCA_016871655.1 Verrucomicrobiota bacterium | reverse complement strand
CGTCTTCTCACCACATGACTCAGCAACACCAGAAGATTTTTCAATGATACAAAAACTTTTTTCAGCCTGCGCTGCGATCGAAAAAGTTCCCGAAGAAAAACTGGATGCCGTCACCGCTCTCAGCGGCAGTGGCCCTGCTTTTGCTCTTCTTTTTTTAGAAGGTTTGATGGAAGCGGGCATCAAAGCTAGCCTTGATCCTAAACTCTCGCGTCAGCTTGCTGCACACACTTTAGAAGCAGCTGCAGCACTGGTTTTAGAAACCTCCGCAACACCTGAATCTCTCCGTCACGAAATCACGAGTCCCCAAGGGACCACAGCTGCGGGATTACAGGTTCTGGATCAAGCTAATTTAAATGCAATTGTTGGAAAAGCTGTTCAAGCCGCTATTCAACGAGCCACCCAATTAGGGCGTTGATCAAAACTTTTTCCTCTTTCTAAATTTTTTTAAATCCCGCTTAGCATCATGATCAAACTTCTTCTTTGTCCTCGCCCATTCTTGGTCAGACTTCATATCTTCTTGCTCAGATTTCATGTGCTCGTTCATGCACTCTGTGTTATAGTCGTTCAAGTATTTTGTCGTAATAGTAGAAGGGACTTTGCTTCTTTCTAAATTCATGATGTCATCATATCCGATGTTTTTCCCATAAATCATTTTGTCATAAGTTTCTTGCGGCACATGATAACTGCTTAACACCGCAGCGAGTTCTTCATCAGGCTTCCTCTCTAACATCGCACAGCTCGAGAGCAAAAACATCAGCAATAAAAGCAAATAGGTTAAATAAAAATTTTTCATAAAAAAAGAAACTAAGAGAACCTATTAGCAAGATCGTTCTCTTTTTAAAATTTGCAACTAAATGAATAAAAAAAAGTTATTCCTCTACTTCATTTTTTTTGTTTTTGCTCCCTATTCTCATAAGTTGTCCGCTAAGGAAAACACTTCCAACCCTCAAGCTGCTCGCCGAGTGGCTGCAGAAGCAGCTAAACAATATGCTCAACAGCAGCTTCCTGAGGCCGAAAAAGGATTTCAAGAGGCACTCCGACTTGACCCTCAAAATGTGGAATACCTCAATCGTCTCGCTTCCGTAAAGACACGCTTAGGAAAATCTGCTGAGGCATCAGCTTTGTTAAAAGAATCACTTCAACATCAATTGGAAAACCCAACAGCTTGGCTCTTACTCGGAATGAATCAACTGGAAGATTATCAAAACGAAAAAGCTTTTGCTTCTTTGGTTCAAGCTGTTCTGTATGACTCAAAAAATGCTCACGCTCAAAATTATCTAGGAATTGCAGCACAACGGAATCATTGGAACGACATTTCGGAAGCCTCTCTCCGCAAGGCTGTCGAGCTCGATCCTAACTATGCTGATGCTCAATTTAATTTGGCCGTTTACTATCTTCAGCTCACACCTCCACTTATTGAAGTAGCGCGGCGTCATTATCAACGGGCGCTCGACCTTGGAATGCCTCACGATCTCAAAATCGATGAGATGATGAAGAAGAAAGGCTGAGGGCTGAAGGCTGAAGAATTTTTGAAGATCATCTATTTTGAAAATAGGATGACTTTATAACTGTGAAATTAAATTTGAATGCTATCCTGATTGAGGTTTTAATCTTCAGCCTTTCGCCTTTTCATCATCTCATGAAATTTCTCTTTTCCTTTTTCCTTTTTGCATTCGTAGCGCATAGCACCACTCCCCCTCCCGATGTCCATGGAGCTTCCGTTGTCGTCATTGATGCGAATAATGGAAGCGTTCTTTATTCTCGCAATCCCAATGAACAGCGTCCTGTTGGTAGCACTCAAAAACTATTAACAGCGCTGGTGATCGTAGAACGTGGAGACCTCAATCATCTTGTCACGATTCAGCCTATTGATGAAAAAACGGAGCCTACCATGCTTGGATTAAAACCTGGAGAACAGTACACACGCCAACAACTTTTAACGGCATTGCTTGTCAAAAGTCCCAATGATGTCGCCCGTGCATTAGCACGCGATGCAGCAGGCTCTTTTGAAGCTTTTGCAGAATTAATGAATGACAAAGCCGATGAACTTGGTATGACTTCATCTCATTTTGTCACCCCCAATGGCCTTCCTTCACCCAATCAATACTCCACGGCCGCTGACATGGCACGATTGGGATATGCTGTTTATCACAACCCAACACTGCGATCGATTATCTCGATGAGATATTATCCCTTTCGGAAGAATGACGGTTCCGTAGAGATGTTAAAAAACACAAACAACACAATGCAACGCAATTCATTTTGTAATGGAATGAAAACAGGCTATACCAATAAAAGCCAGCACTGCTTGCTCACGAGTGGATGTTATCAAGGTCATGATGCTATTACCGTTATTTTAGGTTCTAATGATCGCCATCAGCTTTTTAACGACTCGACGAGGCTCCTCTGCTGGGCACTGGGGATACCCCTCACCACGGTTTCTCAACGTCACCCCACGACAGCAGCCCCTCCTGTTCATCATCATCGTCACAGACATCGGAGGAAGCAGAATTCACAGGGATAGAAGCAATGGAAGGGATAGAATGGATGAGGAAAAGTGATTTTTTAGAAGTTTGTTTTTTAAACACTTCACAATAAATTTCCAGCAACTCTTTTTATAAAATTATTCCAATTTTGCTACAATCCCTTTCATTCCTTTCATCTCTTTCATCCCTGTGAATTTTTCTCTCGATTATCGCTCTGCTCTCAACGAGCAACAATATGCCGCTGTCACCTCTCCTGCTGGTGCAGCGCTTGTGATTGCAGGTGCAGGGAGTGGCAAGACACGCACGCTGACCTATCGGGTGAGCTGGCTTTTAGAACAAGGCTACGCCGCTGAAGAGATCTTGCTTCTCACTTTCACCAACAAAGCAGCTCGCGAAATGCTCGATCGCGTTAACCAGCTGTTGCCAGGAAGAGCAGCTCGACTCTGGGGAGGAACCTTCCATTCGATTGGGTATCGAATGTTACGACAACATCCAGAGCTGATTGGTTTTCAAAAAAATTTCACGATCATGGATCGCGATGACCAGGAAGAGCTATTGGAATCGATGATCAACCGAGAAGGATTTCGTACCAACAACAAACAATTTCCAAAAGCCAATATCGTCGCTGACCTCATCAGCTACTCGGTCAACACTGGCGAAAGCCTTACCGCACTCCTGCAACGTCGCTATCCTTATTTTATCGAGCTCGAGGACTCGTTTTCAAAAATCATCATCGCTTACGAAGCTGGAAAAAAAGCGGCCAACGCGATGGATTTTGATGATCTCTTGTCAAAAATGCATCTCTTGATGATAACACATCCCGAAATTGCAAAACTTTATCAGCTTCAATTTCGCGCTATTCTCGTCGATGAATATCAAGATACCAATTTTTTGCAAGCGGCCTTGATTGACCTCTTAGCCTCACACCATCAGCATGTGATGGTCGTAGGAGATGATGCCCAATCGATTTACTCATGGCGGGGAGCAAACGTTGCCAACATTTTAGAATTTCCAAAGCGCTACCCAAAGGCTCAAGTTTTTCCAATTGAGACAAACTATCGAAGTGTGCCGCAAATTTTGAAACTCGCGAATGCTTCACTCACGTTCAACACCAACCAATTTTCTAAAGAACTGCAAGCTGTCCGACCGCCTCATGTGATTGCACCAGCGCTGGTGGCTCTTTCTACTAACAATGAGCAGGCTTCTTTCGTGGCTCAACGTCTCTTGGAATTGTACGAAGAGGGAATTCCTTTTTCAGAAATGGCTGTTCTCTATCGCGCTCATTACCACTCCATGGAAATTCAGCTAGAACTGACGCGGCGGGGTATTCCTTTTTTCATCACGAGTGGACTCCGCTTTTTTGAACAGGCTCACATCAAAGATGTCGCCGCCGTCATGAAGTTTGCCCTCAATCCGAATGACGAAGTCGCTTTCAAACGCTTCATCCAACTTCTTCCTGGCATCGGAAAAAAAACCTCGGAATCACTCTGGAATCAAGTCCATAAGATGCTCCGAGGGAGACGTGAATTCTCCAAGCTCATGACTTGCAAAGCTCCAACGAAAGCGACCAAGGATTGGAAACAATTAGTTCACACACTCGAAGAGCTGGCACCCAACACTCAACTCTTGCCTCCCTCTGAACTCATTCGAATTATTTCACTCGGCTTTTACGATGAGATCATGAAGGAAAAATTTCCAAATTATGATTCTCGTCGCGAAGATTTGATGACCTTGATGAATTATGCAAAGCAGTTTTCTGACACTGCGGAATTTTTAGCGCAGCTCACCTTGCTTGGGGAAGGGGAAGAACAACGCTCTCCCAACAATGCCGCAAATCAAGAAGGCGTCTGCCTTTCCAGTATCCATCAGGCTAAGGGGCTGGAATGGCGCGCTGTTTTTGTTGTCTGGCTCACGGAAGGAATGTTTCCCAGCGGACGCTCTTTAGAAAATGAGGAAGCTCTAGAAGAAGAGCGGCGACTTTTTTATGTCGCTGTCACTCGTTGCAAAGAAGAACTCTATCTCACGTATCCTGAACTTCGCTTAAATGCAGCTTACGGAGAGGCTTTTCAACGACCATCACGATTTGTAATGGAACTTCCAAGTGATCTTTATGATAAATGGGATGTTCGTCAGACTGCAGGCTACAGGCTATAGGCTTCGGGGGAAATTCAACCTTGAAGTGGAAGTTCAGGTTGTGAACGCGCTCTGAGCTCCTCTTCCGCTGCTTCCACGATAGCAACACGATCTCCTTGAGACAATTCTTGAGAGACACCACGGCGGGCCCCTGTAGCAAGAGGAAGAACATCTCCATGGAGTGCCTTCTTCTCATAATCAGGATCATATTGCGGAGGAGTGAATCCATAGAAATCGATGATACTTTTTAGTTCCGCACTGTTCATCGCTTTCATGGCTTCCTCAAGAGAATTAAAAACATGATCAACTGCCTGATCTTGCCGTAAAGAAAAAGCTTCCGTTGCACGAATCTCTGCTTGACGCTGAGCTTGGCGAATCCTTTCTTGACTAGCTGTGAAGCTCGTCGTCCCTAGGTTTCCCTCCGTTACCATCTCGGCATTAGGACCAGCATCATATAATTTCTTACGATCCCATTGAGTTCGTTTTGCAAAATCAGGATTGCCTGTCACAGCTTCTTCTGCTTTTTCTTTAACATAATCTACTGCTTCTTCCACAGCCTCAGCGAACCCTTCTTTCTTTTTTTCATCTTTAATGTTGTAAACAGTTTGATTAAAAGCACCATTGTTCTCAAATTGGAGAACCAAGGTTTTTTCCTTTGGCAAATCTTTAAAAACTTCTGCTGGTGTGTTGGAACCAGCTCCACCATCGATGATTCTTTCTCCATTAATGAGCACTGGATTAAAAGCTCCAGGAAGCGCCATTGATCCTCGAACAGCCGTAGCAATTGCTAGAGCTGGTGTTGTCTCAACATTAAAATATCTTTCTTCTTTTTTATCAGAATCATATTCAGTAACCGTAAGCTCCTTAAATCGCGAATCGATCTTTGTCAGCGCTGCAAGGTCTTGGAATGTCACCATGTAAGTCGGTTTTTTCTTTTGAAACCAAGAACCAAAAAGCCAATGCGGCGGCGGCGGCGTAATTTTTTGATACAAATCTAGAAGTATTACTTTATCTTGGTCGTTAAGTTTAAGTCGGCCTATTTCTTGCTCCAACTCATTTTTAGTTTTAAATTTATTAAAATATTTTTTAATAGAGCCCACCATCTCTTGATTGAGATGGTCCACAGCATAAGTTCCTGAAAAACTGAAATCAGAAAACCATCCCTTTTTATCTAATTTTGTCGCAGCATTAATAGTCGGATCGCTAGAAGTTCCAGTGAGAACGCTCCAAAAGCTAGTGCGATTACTCGCCTTCTCAAAATCCTGAGCACTCATTCCTGAAGCGATCAAAGCCGCTGTCATGGCTCCGGCAGAGCTGCCGGCAATGCGTTTGAGATTTTTTAACACACCAAATTGTTCTGCTGCTTTAAACCATCCAACATAGCCGGCTCCTTTGACTCCACCTCCTGAAAGAACAAAATTTTCAGGATGTGGTGCCGCTTGCAAAACTGACCATTTACCCTCACTCGTTTTACAAAACTGCGGCGTGAACTGCGGCGTTGCAAATTGCTGACGCAATAATGCAAGAGAACTAAGAGCACCTTCATCTGCCTCTTGAATCGCTTGGCTCGTGGAAACAGTAGAAGTTTCAATAGTCGTTGTGAGTTTTTGGGTGATGACTTTAAACGACTGCATCGCACCTGCCATTAAATTAGTGTACTCTGCTGAATCTGTTTTAATTCCTGTTTCTTGAACAAGAGTCCGAAGCTTCTGAGAAAAATCGAGTCCAAATTGTTCTCTCAAATTTTGTAATGTCTCCTCCCGACTTGCATAAACAGGAGTTTTCTCCCAACCGATCGCGACTTTAAACCTCTGCCACGTGCTTGGAGCATTCACTTCGACTCCTCGATCTCCAACTCTGATGTCAGCATTCAAGTTGTCATTTTGAAGAGCTTTCTCTTTGATGGTTTCCCATGAGGAACTAGAGCTGATGGATGAAATATCACTCATGACAAAAATTTTTACGTCAAAACAAGTTGCTCCACTCCGGAGAGGTCTTGCTTTTTGAATTGCTCTTGAATCCGAACTGCTTCCAGTTCATTCGTCATCACATTAAAAAATTTCCGAACCGCAACAGCACGTTGCAACAAAGCTGTCACCAGCAATTTTGTTTCATACTCTTCAGCAGGAGGAAGGAGTGCCATGAGCAAGAGCCCCTCGCGGTCATCCACGCCAAGGTAGTAGTTGTCGCTCAAAAAAGTAATCGCATTGGCTTTGAGCAAATGCGGGAGCAAATTGCTAACGCCAACAAAGTCGTTTAAATTTCCAAGATTGATTGCGATCATCCCTGCAACTTCTTTCGTAGCTGGTAGCAAGCGGTAATAGTGTCCCTCAGGTGAATAAGTTTCCATCGCATGGGAGGCATTCGCATGACGCAATTTTTGTCGCTCCCATTCTCCCAAGGTCCATGCTAAGCCGGTCGAGTAAGCAAAGGTGCGTAAACGAATCGTGAGTTCTTTTCGGAATCCAAGGTCGCGTGTTAACTGAGTTGCACCTTCATAAAAAGAAACAGCTCCTTCGACGACAGCTAAGATCGCTTTCTTTGAAGTTTCCAACTCTGCATCCAAGGGAAAGAGTGCTTGCCACTCCATGATGTCCCCGGGCAACAACACAGGCACCACTGGAAAAATAGTTCCCGGAAAAATGCGACAAAGAAGAAGGGCTTCTAAAAACTCATGATGTGCCGTCCAATCTGAAGCAACATTCGGTTTTTCAAAAGTCATCAAGAGCCGCAAGACATTCCATTCCTTGATAAACTCTGCTTGCAATTGAACCTTGACCTTTTTTCCATCATTGAGATCAAATTCTAACCACGCTTTCCAACTCTCCGAAGGAGAAAGAGTTTCCTTTTTCACCTCATCAAGAGTCGAGGAGATCCCATAGAAAAAAGCGATCTCTTCGATGAGTTGAAAGAATCTTTCTTGCGGATTCATGTCTGCATTTTAATATTTGCCGATTAAAAAGACACGTCTAAAATTTTTTCTACTATGCTTGGCATTCGTAACCCACAAACAGCTAAAGAACTCGAAGGCATTTGGGAGCGCGTCGGCGATGAGTTCGAAGGCTGCTTGGTTAAAGTTTTTCACGAAGACGATGAATGGATTGGTCAGCTCATTGTTTCAACACCTGCCATGCTCGATGCAGGATGGGAAATTGGAGACAAAAAATGGCGCCAAATTGAAGGTGACCCGCATGAAGGGTGGCATCTCCTCGATCTGCGCAAGCAGTATGACACTCAAAATAGAAAACTCATCTCTACCGATTACGCGCACTACTGGATTTCGCTCTTTGGGACGCGCAAGCTGCGCCTCCATCAATCCAAGGTCCCACTTTTCCCGGAACAAAATTGGAAAAAAGTTGGAGACTTGATTGTCCCATAAAAAGCAATTCACCACAAGGAACACAAATGCCGCTTTCAGCGGCAACACAGAGAACACAAAAAGATTTTTTTTATAAAAAAAATCTAAGTGTTAAAAACTGAAGTCTCTTTCAAAATGACAAGTCTTTGAACTTTCAAGCTTAGCTACGCTTGTCATTCTCAAAATCTTAAAATTTTTTTATAAAAAAATTTTTTGTGTTCTTTGTGTGCGGCGTGAGCCGCTTTGTGATCTTTGTCATGAATTCTCTTACTCTGCTCGTGCTTGATTTGACGGCATTGGGCGTTCAGTTGTACTTAGTTAATAGCGCCCTCAGCATCACCAAAGAAGCTCCATCTTTATTTTCATTGAGATTCGCTGATGATGCTAGCTGCAGAGGGTAAGCCAGATGATATCCAAAGGGAGCCTGCTCTTCGGCGAGACGCGAGAGGAGCATGATTTCTTTTTGCTCTTGGCTGCAGGCTCCGGAAGAAAATCGTACAATCACTGGAAGATGATGCTTTATCTTAAAACTATTCACTTCGTCACGATGGACCTCTCCATTCACTGCCTTCATCACAAATCCATCAACTCCATCGGGAATCATGTTGGCAGGACCTTCGTAGGTTACGAGCTGACCATGCGCATGCGCAAAATTAATTCCCTTGGCTAACGCTGTTGGAGAAATCACATCATTGCTTGACGAGACAACCATGTTAATCATGTCAGGCCCCAATTTCGTCGTGACCTCCTGAAGTTTAGCCAGTAGCTCCGACACTGTAAGATAATGACTGACGTGAAGTGCTACTGCAAATTTGCAACGAGGATTAGCAGCAACAGTTTTTTGTTTTATTTCAAGAAAAAGAGCCATTTGAGCGGTTGAGAGTGGTGCGTCATCAGCTAGATGTGAAAACCCCATGATCAATGTCGGTTGTAACGCACTGAGTGTCCGTTCTAGACTCTCTAATATTGCAGCTGAGCGAGTAAATTCTCCGGCGTTTTCTATGTTTAATTCTAAAATGCGACTGAGGCTTGGTTTTATCTCTAAAGCATGAACTCTGATCGGCATCATTGCTTGTCCTGCTCGAACCTCAGCATGGACGTTTAAAAAAATTATTGTCAGCCAGCAGAAAAAAAATCGCCGAACAAAAGAAAAAAAATTCATAACAAAAAAATGGAAAATTTCTAGACTTTGACTTTGATAGGCAGTGCGCACTTCTCCTTGATACCATGAGCGAAGTGCGAAGTTAACTCAAACCCAAACTTCTAATGCTGGCATCGAACAAGTTCCATCGGTACACTGAAATTGTTGAGAAGAAACCTTCGTCCAATCACACAACGCCACCAATAACTGTGGCACTGCTGTTGGTGAGGAGTTTAAAGTTGCAGCCATTGTTTGAAAAATTTGTTCAGCCATCATTGCGGGATTCTTAAAGCGCAGCATCGTGCATCGCGAAAAGCGCAGCAAATTTGATGCAGCGACAGAATTAGCGGCAGGCTCCGCTCCATCGTAATCTTCTTTCATGCGCACTAAAAGATGAGGATCACCGGCAGCGCTACTAAAATAGCCTCCTTGCGCTTGGTCCCAAAAAAGTTCATTCATTTTTTCTTGCAGCTCCTCAGCCCAACTCAACCATATTGAGTCAGAGGTTGCGTCATGCAGGTCTAACAAGGCTTGAATCAAGCAGGCATAATCTTCGGCAAAGCCCTCTGCAATGATTTTTCCTCCGCAGTAACTTCGATGTAAAAGACCTCGGTGAGGATCATAAAGATTCTTTTTGATAAAGGTAGCTGCTTGCTTTGCCATCTTCAGATAATGCTGATTCTTTAACGCTGCTCCTGCTTTTGCAAATGCAGAAATCATGAGGCCATTCCACGCAGTCACTATTTTTTCATCCCGATGCGGACGCGATCTCTTGTCACGAGCTATAAAAAGTTTTTTCTTAATTTTTTGGAGAGGCTCTAAATCTGCCTGCAAAGGTCCTTCAAAGCACATCAAAATATTTTTTCCAGTGAGTTCTCCATGCGGATCGTATTCTTCAGGAATATTTCCTTCAGCTTGCAAATGATAATGAGCCGTGATCAGCTCTACTTCCCCGGAGGTCAAGAGCTGCTTTAATTCTGACATCGACCAAACATAAAAAGCTCCTTCTTTTTTGATGCCGCTCTCATCTTTACTATCAGCATCTTCCGCTGCATAGAACGCACCTTCAAGCGATGTCAAATCACGGATCACATAATCCAATGTATTTCGAATAACATCAAAAAAAACTTTTTCATTCATCATGATTCCCGCCTCCAAGTAGGCAAGAACGAGTTGAGCCTGATCGTAGAGCATTTTTTCAAAATGAGGGACTTGCCAAATTCGATCCACTGAATAGCGATGAAACCCGCCGCCAAGATGATCTTGCAATCCACCCAAAGCCATTTGTTCTAAGGTTACCCTCACCATCTTTTGTGCCTGCTCTGATGCGTGCGACTCGACACATTTTGCATAGCTTAATAAAAAGAGCAATACCGAGGGGCGGGGAAATTTGGGAGCCCTGCCAAACCCTCCCCATCTCTCATCAAAACTCTGCCTCCATTCTTCGTAAGCATGATGAAGAATTTCTTCTTTTTTAAAATTGAGCTCTTCTTGATGTCGTCTGGCAAGGTGTTGCAATGCCTTGACCGCTCGTTCAGCTTCCTGTTGCAATCGATCACGATTTTCACGCCACAGCTGACTCAGTTGTAACAACACGGAAGGAAACCCGACGCGCCCATGGCGATCATCTGGCGGAAAATAAGTTCCACCAAAAAACGGTTTGAGCTCTGGTGTTAACCAAACGCTCATCGGCCAGCCGCCGCTTCCCGTCAAGGCTTGGACATAGGTCATGTAAAGACGGTCAACATCGGGACGCTCTTCGCGATCAACTTTGATACAAACAAAATATTGATTCAGCAACGCTGCAATTTTTTCATCTTCGAACGACTCATGCGCCATGACGTGACACCAATGGCACGTCGAATATCCAATCGAAAGAAAAATTGGTTTCTTCTCCGAACGAGCTTTTTGAAAGGCTTCCTCACCCCATGGATACCAATCAACAGGGTTTGTAGCGTGTTGGAGAAGATAGGGAGAGGAGCTGGCTGCAAGGGAATTCACAGGGATAGAAACGAAAAGAAAAAAATTTACAGGGATGGAAGGGATAAAAAAACTTTCGTGAGTTCAAATAAAAAATTTTAAAACGCCATCAGCATTTGCTAAGAGGCAATTTTAAGAAATATTAAAAGCTAAAATTTATTTTTTGTCTTTATCCCTTCCATCCCTGTGAATTCTTTTCCCTCACTTCTTCGGCACTGGCAATTTCAACTTCTCATAAACCTTTGCCGTAGCAATGCGTCCTTGCGGAGTTCGCTGGAGATATCCTTGCATGATCAAATAAGGTTCATGCACCTCTTCCAAAGTTCCTGGCTCTTCCCCAACAGCAACAGCAAGTGAGTGCAGTCCGACAGGACCGCCTCCAAATTTGTAAATGATTCCCTCTAAAATGCGCTGATCCATTTCATCGAATCCTTCTTCATCGATCTCTAACATAGAAAGAGCATTGGCTGCAGCTTCCTGGTCAATCAAACCACGATTTCTTACTTGTGCATAATCGCGCACCCAACGTAATAGATTATTAGCAATGCGAGGCGTCCCTCGCGAACGTCTTGCAACTTCCAAACTGCCAGCCTCGTCAATTGTTACGCCAAGCAGCTTTGCAGTTCGTTGGACAATTTTTTTCAACTCTTCCGATTGATAATAATCGAGACGACAATTCATACCGAAGCGAGAGCGCAGGGGCGAACTGATCATACCGGCGCGCGTTGTTGCTCCGATAAGGGTGAAGCGAGCCAAGTTCAGCCGCACGCTCCGTGCATTCGGACCTTGGTCAATCATGATGTCGACACAAAAATCTTCCATGGCAGGATAGAGATATTCTTCGATAACGGGTTGCAGCCGATGAATCTCATCAATAAAAAGAATACCTCCCTGTGGCATCGTGGTGAGCAATCCAGCAAGGTCTCCCGCTTTTTCAATCGCAGGACCACTTGTTACTTTCACCTCAGCTCCCATGGCATGACCCAAAATGTGTGCAAGCGTCGTCTTTCCCAAGCCAGGAGGCCCACTGAGCAAAATGTGTTGTAATGATTCTCCACGCTGGGTTGCTGCCTCAACAAGTAATTGCAATCGCTCCAATGTCCGTGACTGACCTGTAAACTCCTGGAAAAATGAGGGCCGGAGCGAGACATCCAAGCCTTTATTCGAGGGATCAGGTGATTTAGAAAATGTCTCAGGCGTCATAAGAGTTAGATTATAGCGTAGAGATTATCGGTTACAGGTAAAATTTTGTACCCACTCCAAATATTTCTGGCTAACAGATGCAGGTTTGATGGCAATGATTTCAGGAACCTCATAAGAGTGAAGCGCCTTCAGACGGTCCATGCAGGCTGATTGTAGATCGTGCGTCGTTTTTAGAAAAATAACAACCTCGCTGCTCTCTTCTATTTTTCCGTGCCAAAAATAGATCGACTTGGCTTTTGGAATCATGGTGCCACAAGCAATCAAGCGTTCTTCAACGAGTTTGCGAATCGTTGTTGCGGCTGTCGCCTCATCGGAAAAAGTAGTCATTAAAAGAATTAATGAGCTCATGGAGTTTAAGAGTGCAAGAGTTTAAATATTGAAGAGTTTAAGAGTTTAAAAGAAACTGACGAGAAAGAAAAATGGCATGCCGATAAACTCTTCAATACTTCAACGTTTCAACACCTCACCTACTGCAAAGCAGTACTTGATTCTCTTTTTCCTCCTCCTCTTCGCCCTCTGCTACTATGGCAGCTACTACCGTTGCAGTCTGTATCCTGCTAGTGAAGGAGGTATTGAAGGTGTTGTTGCCCTGCGCTTGATGGAAGGGAAAGTTCCCTTTCTGGAAACCGCGCTGAATTACAATCTCTTTTGGTTTTATCCGATTGTTGCGCTCTTTAAAATTTTTGGCCCGAGTTATACGACATTAAGAATTTTTTTCTTTTTTTTAGCAACCCTCACTAGCCTTCTTTCTTTTTACGCTGTTCGTTTAACGACAAGGAATCTCGGCGTAGCAACTTTAGCGGGCCTCCTCACGCTCATATTGCCAGGTCAATTGTTTCGCAATTACATGGCATTCCTGGTCATGCTGAACATGGCTCTCTTTTTAAAAGCATTTCTCTCTTCTCACTCGACGCCTCAAAAGAATCTGCTCTGGGTTGCTGCTGCTGGATTTGCTCTTAGCCTCACTTTTTTGATTCGAGTTGATCTTGGATTTTTTTTGAGTCTGATATTTGTGCCTCTTGCCGTAATTTTTCCTTGGATCAGCTGCCATAGAAAAGAGAGTTTAGCACTTTTCACCCATCGTTTACTTCTCTCACTCTCTGCTCTCTTGTTAGGAATCTTCGGTTTTTTTGCGCTTCATTTTCCTGTCTATCTTCATGCACAACATCGCGGCTTTGGTCCCTACTTTATCGCTCAATATGAGCAGTATCCTCACATGATAATAAGCCAAGGAAGTCGCCTTTTTAAAAAAATGCTCCCGGCGTCTCATGTTGCATCACCCAACACACAGGTAAGTCAGAACTCTAGATCAGGAAGCCCCCTCTCTTACTCAACGTCATCATCTCCATCAAATACTACAAAAACCCCTCTTTTACGCCGTTCTCTTTTTTCAACTGATCTTCGCGAAAAAATCACCGCTCTGAATCTTTATCTGCCCACCATTATCTCACTCCTTCTTCTCTTCATGTCCATTGGATTTTTCTTTCAAAGAGAAACCAATTCTTCTCAGCGTGCCTACCAACTCCTCACCTCGCTAGGATGCTCTCTCACACTCTTTCCTCAATACTTTTTCTGGCGCCCTGACATGGTCCATTTAAGCGAGTTTATGGTCCCGATGACTGTAACAATCATCATCGCTCTCTTTTTTTCTTGGAAAAATTGGCCCGCTTCAAAAATTTTTTCCAAAATTATTCTCTCACTCTTTGTATTTTTTGGAATCACCACACTCTCGCTCTACTTCATTAATGGCTGTCAGTCTCAGTCAACAGGAGGCATCG
>VHCR01000011.1 GCA_016871655.1 Verrucomicrobiota bacterium | reverse complement strand
CTTCCAATGCTTACCTCAACCCTCAATTCCTCCACTAAAAACTAACCCTTCATTTCCAACTTTTTCATGACACTCTTTTCAATTTTACAGAAATAATGTTGCTTAACCTATGATATCAAAACAGGGGCTCCTCTCTCAGTCGTTTCCAACGCACTCATCCTGAACGGCAATATGATTTTCTATGCCGATCCTTTTCCAGAGGCAGTTCGAATCATCGCTGCCAATCAATGCGGCTTCCTCGCAGTCGCTGATGACGGCACTTGTTATTACTCGACTCCGACCGTTCCGACTGCAAATTAGCTTTTAGCTTCTCATCTTAAAAAAGAATTAAGCGCAAAGATCGCAAAGAAAAAATGACCTTTCTTTGTGCTCTTTGTGGCTCATTTTTCTTCTGTTTCAAATGCTAAAAAAACTATCGCCATTTTTTCAACAGTTCAAAAAACCATCTCTTCAGCAGTCAGTTTTTAGTTTTAAGTCTGGCACCATTCCTTTGCGTAGTCCTCAATCTTTGGAAGAAGCCCTTGTATTTAAAAAAGCCTTCATGATTGCTTCTAAAATTCATCTAGCTGGCCTTATTGTAAGGCTCAATCAAAAAACAAATCGTATTGTTCAGGCAGGTCCTTTTCGAGGAATGAAGCTAGTTTCCCATCCAGAACAACATTCTTTAAGAAGTGAACATCACTATGGTTGGGACGCGCATCAGCTTCTTGGATGTTTGGAAGAGGAACTTCACAGTTCGATCGAGCAAGCCATTCAGCGAGCTCCCGAAGTTGTTGTGAATGTTGGATGCGGCGAGGGTTACTACGCTATCGGCTTAGCAAAAAGATTACCTCATGCAGAAGTCTATGCTTTTGACTCTTCAAAAAGAGCTCGCGAGCTTTGTCAGCAAGCAGCAAAAGAAAATCATGTTGCAGATCGTGTTCATGTCAAAGGAGCTTGTCATGAACAAGAAATTCTTAAATTAGCAAGTATTGGGAAAAGAATTTTTTTTCTAATCGATTGTGAAGGGGACGAAATCAAGCTGCTCACTCCTCGCTGCGTTGAAGCACTGCATCACGCTGATGTTATCGTAGAATGTCACGATTTTGAAAATCCCAAGATTACACCAACCTTGCTCCCACTTTTTATGCGTAGTCATCGTGTTGAGATGATCAAAGAAGGGGCTCGAAATCCTTCTGATATGCCGCTCCTGCAAGATTTCAGTTCTTTTGACCGTTGGCTTTGCATGTGCGAATTTCGCCCTAGAGTGATGTGGTGGCTTGTTTGTTGGGGAAGATAGCCATTGCTGCGCAATGGCTATAGTTTAAGTGACTAGTTGAAGTTGAAGTTTTATGCGCTGCGCGAAATAAAAAATATTTCTTTTTTGCCGCAGGCAAGTTGCAACTTAAACTTCAACTTTTAACTTCAACTGCTGCGAAGCAGCCTGTAGCCTTTTCCCATGACTTCTTCGCAACTTCGCCAATCCTTCCTTGATTTTTTCAAGAGCAAGGAACATACGATCGTCTCCTCCTCGAGCCTTCTGCCCGATTCTCCCAATTTGCTCTTCACTAATGCAGGGATGAATCAATTTGTTCCAATTTTTTTGGGAAAAACAACGGCGCCATGGAATCCACCACGCACGGCCAATTCTCAAAAATGTATTCGTGCTGGCGGCAAACATAACGATTTGCAAGATGTCGGCCTCGATACTTATCATCACACTTTTTTTGAAATGTTAGGAAATTGGTCCTTCAATGACTATTTCAAAAAAGAAGCAATTGCTTGGGCTTGGGAACTTCTTGTAGAGCATTGGAAGTTTCCAGCAGAGCGTCTCTATGCCACTGTTTACCAGCCTGCTGAAGGGGATCCTGCCGAGTTTGACCAAGAGGCCTACGATCTTTGGGCTACTCTTTTTAAAAAAGCAGGCCTTGATCCTGCCGTCCACATTGTCCCAGGAAATCGCAAAGATAATTTTTGGATGATGGGAGAGACAGGTCCCTGTGGACCTTGTTCCGAACTGCATGTTGACTTAACTCCCTATGGTGATACGAAAGGAGCCTTAGTCAACAAAGGAACCGCCGAATGCATCGAAATTTGGAACCTCGTCTTCATTCAGTTTAATGCGAATGCTGATGGTACTTTCGCTCCCCTGCCAACCCGTCACGTGGATACCGGCATGGGGTTTGAACGAATCTGTTCGATCATGCAAGGAACGAAAGGATTTCAAGAATTCGGCAATGTCATTATCTCAAATTATGAAACTGATCTTTTTAGGCCAATTTTTCAGCAGCTAGAGTCCATGTCGGGCTTGCACTACCGCTCAACACTGCCTCAGCCTGACAAAAATGGTTCTTTGATTCCATGCACAGAACAAGAAAAAATTGATGTCGCTTTCCGCGTCATCGGCGATCACCTGCGCACGCTTGGCTTTGCGGTCGCTGATGGGATCTTGCCTGGCAACACCGATCGCAACTATGTTCTCCGTCGCATCCTCCGCCGCGCCGTGCGTTATGGCCGGACGCTCGGCTTTCGCGAACCTTTCTTTTACAAACTCATCCCTACCTTCACAAAGCTTATGGGAGAAGCTTTCCCAGAGGTGAGTGAAAAAGAGGCTAGCATTATCAATGTCTTTCGTCGTGAAGAAGAGGCTTTTCATAAAACATTAGACAAAGGGCTCGCGCTTTTTGAGACTGAAGCAACACAACAAAAAGAAATTTCAGGTGCAGTTGCTTTTCGTTTATATGACGAACAAGGCTTCCCTCTTGATCTTACCGAACTACTCGCTCGCGAACGAGGTCTCAGCGTTGACGTGAGTGGTTTTGAAAAACTGATGGAAGAGCAACGCGCTCGCGCTCGCGCCGCTCAGAAAAAAGAAGTGATCAGCGTCGAATCTTTTCAAACAAAGGAGCCGACTCTCTTTCTCGGTTTTGATAAGAGTGAAACCGAAGTCACTATTTTAGAAATTGTCTCGATAAAAAATCGGACCGCTCTGATTTTTGATCAGTCAGTCTGCTATGCCGAAATGGGAGGACAAGTTGGAGATCAAGGAATCCTCACGATTGGAGAGAAAAATTATACGATCGTCGACACGCAGAAAAAGGGGGACCTCTGGCTTCATTTTATAGAGGGAGCTGAATCTCCTGAGGAAGAGAGTCGAGGCATCCTTAGCATCAACACCACCCGTCGATCCGCTGTGGCACGGCATCACACGGCCACCCACTTACTGCATCATGCGCTTCATAAAGTGGTCAGCTCTGAAATTTCACAAAAAGGCTCTTTCGTTGGAAGTGATAAATTGACCTTTGATTTTAACAGCGCCCCGCTCACCGAGGAGCAACTTCAGAAAATGGAACAATTGATCAACGAAGAAATCGTGAGGAATTTTCCTGTCAGCTGGGCTGAGTTTTCTCACACAGAAATCAAAGATCGCACTGACATCATGCAATTCTTTGGCGATAAGTATGGAGATCAAGTCCGCGTCGTTCAAATTGGAGGCATTCCAGGTGCGCTCGATGGTTTTTCCATGGAACTTTGTGGTGGAACTCATGTCCGCGCGACTGGAGAAATTGGTTCCTTCCGTATTTTAAGTGAAGGGGCTGTCGCTGCTGGCGTCCGTCGAATTGAGGCTGTAGCTGGACTTGCAGCTCATAATCATGCTCTTCACGAGACAAAACTTCTTCGCTCTTTAGCGAATCAATTACAAATTCCTGTTCCTGAGTTGGAGAAAAAAACCTTCTCTCTCCTAGCACGGACAACGACCTTAGAAAAAAATATCGCTGCACTTCACGATGCTCAAGCAGCTTCGATTGCAAAAGAACTTTTAACAAAACAACAATCGTTGAATGAGATTCCAACGATCTTAGAAAAAATTTCTAATTGTGATGCAGCCCAATTGCAACGGATCATCGGACACCTTCAAAAAAATTTCCCAGGCATTATTTTACTAGCAGGAGTTGCCGGAGAAAATGTAGCTCTTGCTGCTTTTGTTGCTGAACCACTCCGCAAAAAATTCTCTGCCGGCAAACTTATCCAAGCTATCGCTCCTCATGTTGAGGGCAAAGGGGGCGGCAGTGCTGACATCGGGCGCGGGGGTGGGCGTCATACTGCGGGCGTCGAAGCAGCTCTAGCAGAAGCTCGAAAGGCAATCATTCATTAAGTTTTTATGACCTTACTTCAATGCGATCTCCCCAATATCAGAAAACTCCGCAGCGGCAAGGTTCGTGAAGTTTTTGACCTTGGCGATTGCGTTCTTTTTGTAACAACAGATCGCATCTCTGCGTTTGATTCTGTTTTTCCTAACGGCATTCCAGGAAAGGGAAAAATTCTCAATCAATGTTCTGCTTTTTGGTTTCAATATTTTACCAATATCCCCAACCATCTCATCACCATCGATGTTGAAAAATATCCGAATGAACTGAAGCCTCATTTAGAGCTGCTCGCAGGCCGATCGATGATTGTAAAAAAAACGAAGCCACTTCCCGTTGAATGTGTTGTCCGCGGTTATCTGGCAGGAAGTGGCTGGAAAGAATACCAAGAGAACGGCACTCTTGCTGGTATCAAACTTCCAAAAGGCCTTCGGAATGCGGAGGCCCTACCGGAGCCGATGTTCACACCGAGCACCAAGGCAGAGGAAGGACATGATGAGCCAATCACGTGGGAACAATGTTGCCATCTCATTGGCCAAGAAAAGGCAGAGCAGGTCCGCGCCATGAGCCTCCAGCTTTACACCGAAGGAGCACATTATGCGCGAGAACGTGGCATCATCATTGCCGATACCAAATTTGAATTTGGAGTACTTGATGGAAAAATTATTTTGATCGATGAATGCATGACGCCCGATTCTTCACGTTTCTGGCCGATCGATGAATATGAAGTTGGAAAAAATCCACCAAGCTTCGATAAGCAATTTTTGAGGGATTACCTTGAAGCCTCCGGCTGGAACAAGCTCCCACCGGCTCCGGAGCTGCCGGAGGAGATTGTTTTGAAGACGGCTCAAAAATATCAAGAGGCTTTTAGCCGCCTTGCGGCAGTTTAAGTTAAAAGTTTAAGTTTAAGTTTCGTGTGCTTCGCGAATAAAAACATTTTTTACTTTTTCGCCGAAGGCGATTCTTAACTTCAACTTCAACTTTAAACTTCAACTTTTCATGAACGAAGTTCTCGAAACATTCCTCCTCTACCTCGCCACCGAGCGCGGACTTTCAACTAACTATCAGCTTTCGACGCGTGCTTCGTTGGAACGTTTTTTTAGTTGGTTAAAAAATACAACTACCATTACTAACGAGCAAGAAGTCACGAATAAACACCTCCATGATTTTCTCATTGCTGAAAAAAAACGTGGTTTGGCACCAACATCACTCAAACTTGAAGTAGTAGCACTTCGCATTTTTTTCCGATTTTTAGCAGGAAGAAATTTAATCAAGGCTGATCCCGCAGAAAAGCTTCCTCTCCCACGCCTTCCTCAATCATTGCCGCAGTCACTCTCTCCACCTGATATGGAGCGACTCTTAGCGGCTCCGACTGAAAAAGATGAACTCTCTCTTCGTGATCGTGCCATCCTGGAACTTCTCTATGCCTCGGGCTTGCGCATTTCAGAACTTTGCCAAGCGCGCCTAGAGCATCTCGATCTCGAAGAAGGAATCATCCGCGTTACCGGCAAAGGAAATAAAACTCGCCTCGTTCCTGTCGGTCAATCAGCCCTCAACGCCCTCAACGACTATCTCAACGGCAGTCGTTCAAAGTTGCTCTCACCAAAATCAGGAGCTGCAATTTTTCTTTCCGTGCGAGGGCATCCGTTAACACCAGCTCGTATCTGGCAACTCGTGCAACATTATTCCAAACAAGCTGGCCTCGCTGCAGCTGTGCATCCACACCAATTACGTCACTCCTTTGCAACCCACTTGCTAAGCGGCGGCGCCGACCTTCGTATCATTCAAGAAATGCTTGGCCACGCCAGCATCGCCACCACACAGATCTATACGCAGGTCGATCGCACCCAGCTGAAAAAAATTCATCATCAATTTCATCCAAGAGGATAATTTTTTTCGTGACAGAGACCAGATTTGATCGCTTGAATAAAGCATTATGAATTCTCAACAACCTCTCAAAGGAAAAATCGGTGTCGTATTTGGTGTCGCTAACAAGCGCAGTATCGCCTGGGCGATTGCGAAGGCTTGGCATCAGGCTGGAGCAACACTTTTTTTTAACTATCAAGGAGAACGCGTCAAAGAAAACGTCGAAGAGTTAACTTCGGAATTTGGTTCCAATGTTTTCCTTCAACCGTGTGATGTTTCTAGCGATCAAGAAATCGCTACCTTTTTTGAAAAAGTTCGAGAGCACACGCCTAAGCTCGATCTACTCCTCCACTCGGTTGCCTTTGCACCAAAAGAAGCTCTCGAAAATGATTTCGTCAAGACATCCCGTGATGCTTTCTTAATGGCTCACAATATCAGTGCTTACTCGCTTGTTGCTCTCACGCGTGAAGCGGCTCCAATGATGACCGATGGCGGAAGCATCGTAGCAATGAGTTATTATGGGGCTGCTAAAGTCGTACCTCACTACAACGTGATGGGTGTTGCCAAAGCTTCGCTCGAAGCGAGCACGCGCTACCTCGCTTACGATCTCGGAAAGAAAAAAATCCGCGTGAACTGCATCAGCGCTGGCCCAGTTCAAACATTGGCTGCACGCGGCATCTCAGGTTTTTCTTCGATGATCAAACATTATGAAGCTCATGCGCCCTTGCAACGGAGTTGTACAACGGAAGAACTTGGGCAAACCGGTGTCTTCTTAGCAAGCGATGGCGCTTCAGGTATCACCGGCCAGGTACTTTACGTCGATGGAGGCTATGAAATCATGGGCATGTAAAGATTGATTTGGAAATTCTACTGAGGCTGCGCATTGCGGCGTCGCTGCGGTGCTTAAGGCTTCACGTATTAGAATACGCTCAGCCTTTGCGCTCCTCGTCTCCTTGCATTGCATCAACCTCAGCGAATTTGCAAATCAATCTTACCTCTCATTTCTTTCGTGAAAAACTCATCTACCGAAAAGCTCAAGCATGACTTGTTAACGTTGTTGAGCGATTCGAATTCCATCATCGAAGATCTCGAACGACGCACGGCTCTAGGTCGCGACGAATGGTTCGCTGCGGCGGTGCCTGATATTGCGGTGGCGCCGAGTACGGCTCAAGAAGTGGCAGCGGTCTTGGCTTACGCGAATGAAAAAAAAATTCCAGTCACGACGCGCGGCGCTGGTTATGGTTACGTTGGAGGATGCGTGCCCGTGCAAGGCGGCATCCTGCTTTCCACGGAACGGCTGAATCGAATTTTAGAAATTCATTCTGGTGATTTTGTAGCTGTGGTTCAACCAGCGGTCATCACCGCTCAACTGCAAGAGGCCGTCTTTGCTCAAGGACTTTTTTATCCACCCGATCCTGCAAGTCGCGAACATTGCAGCATCGGAGGAAATATCGCGACCAACGCTGGAGGCCCGCGCTGCCTCAAATATGGCGTCACACGAAATTATGTTTTGGGATTAGAAGTTGCTCTCGCCGATGGCTCGCTCGTGCGGGTTGGAGGACGAACTCACAAAAATAAAACTGGCTTTGATCTTCTCGGCATGTTTGTCGGCTCGGAGGGACTTCTTGGGATTATCACCGAAGCCACACTCCGCTTGCTTCCAGGACCGCCAACGCGAGCGACTCTTTCTGCCGGATTTGCAACAATGCAAGAGGCAGCTTCAGCCGTGCAGTCGATTTTTCATGCAGGTTTTCTTCCAGCCGCTGTTGAAGTCGCCGATCACTTTACCTTGGAAGCAGCGCGTCGTGATCTTCCTCTCGAAATAAAAAATATTATTCCTCCTGGCCAAGCTCATCTTCTTGTTGAAATCGATGGTCAACACGAGAGTGTTACAAGTGAGGCCCTCGCACTCGAAAAACTGCTGACAAAAAACAAAGCTCTTCAAATAGAACAGGCCACCACGCCGGAAGCATGCGATCGATTATGGAACTTGCGACGTTCTTTTTCGATGGCCTTGCGGGCGACTGGTCTAATTAAGCTCAACGAAGACATCGTCATTCCGCGAAGTCGACTTGCTGACCTTATCGATTTTGCTGAAAAGTTACAAGTTCAGAGCGGTTTCCCCATCGCTTGCTTTGGCCACGCTGGCGACGGCAACATTCATGTCAACATCATGGTGTCGGAGCAACAACAGCAAGAAGAGAAAAAAAGAATAGATCAACTCCTCAATCAACTTTTTTCTCAAGTCCTCGACTGGGAGGGTAGCATCACAGGTGAGCATGGGATCGGCCTCGCCAAACTTCCTTGGTGGAAACAGGCCACGACAGCTGGTGTGCGGGATCTCCATGCGCGCCTCAAAACAATATTGGATCCTCATCATATCCTCAATCCTGGAAAATTTGTTTGAATTTCGTAAAAAAACCACTTGCACAGAAAAGAATCTATGATGCCCGTTCCTTTTTTCCTTGCTATCATCATTGCCTTCACTGGTTTTTCCTCCCCATCCGTAAGAAACAAGGAACAAGAGACCCTGCCTTGTTATACTTCGGCTGATGATTATTTAAGTGCTAACGAGAAAGAAAATGAACAGCCTATTAACCCTTCTTTGAAAAAAACGGAAAATGATCAAAATCAAACTTATTCTCCAGGAAAACTAAAATCCTCATCACTCTCTTCTGTTCCTCAACAAGATTCTTCTACTTTTTCAAGAGCTGCCACTTCGATTCTTCAAGAACCTCCTCCCACCAAATATCCTATTGAACGAAAAACAGCTAAAGCCATCTCAGGATATGTGTTGGGTTTGAGTGCATTTTCCTGTGGTATACAGGCTGGTGTATCACTATCAACTTATTTAGGACTTTCTTTTGGAACCACACTGGGCGTCAGCGTGGTAATGGGAGTTATTGCTTTTGCTATTACCATCCACTACACGTGGGACTGGATTAACACCTGGTTTTCAGAATGATTTTTATAGGCAACGCCTAAGAGGGGGCTTGAAAATTTTTCTTGTCTCAAATTTGTTTTAGTTCATGATAGTGCCCTGTTTTCAGGCGTTGGTGGTAGGCCCTGATTGTCATGGAGAGCTATCTTCTTCCATCTCCTATCTCCCGGTTTCTATTTTTTTGCGATCAACAAGATGTTGGCCGTTATATAGACCCTCTGAAAAACTATTAACTCAATTATTAACATTGGAATAATCTCCATCAAAACGGATTTGTTCATTTACGATTTCAACGATCATTTTATGAGATTATCTCCTCACTTACTTACTTATTATGTCAAATTACTCTTCGTCTCGCCGTGGTCCTCGTTCTCAAGGAGGTGGCCGTCGTCGTCGCCCTTCCTCAGGCGGGCCTAGAAAATCAGCCCGTCCTACACCATCAGCACCTACTAAAGCTCCTAAAGTTGGCTTCTTCCAAAAATTATTAGGCCTCTTCGGCCTTGGTAAAAGCAAAGTTTCCAAAAAGCATACCTCCAAATCAGGCCATCCTGAAAACCGCACTGAAGGAGGAAGAGAGCGCCATCCTTCCAAATCTCGTGTCAGTCGCAAGCCAGAAAGAGTTGAGGTAACAAGCCCTCGTCTTTACATCGGCAACCTCTCCTTTGATGCTACCGAAAGTGATCTTTTCGAACTTTTCAGCGGCGTTGGACAAGTGCAAAATGTAGAACTTGTTGCTAACCGTGAGACGCATCGTTCTAAAGGTTTTGGTTTTATCCAAATGACAACCCTCGATGAGGCAAAGCGCGCTGTCGATGAACTTCACGACAAGGAATACATGGGCCGGAAGCTCGTTGTTAGCGGGGCTAAAGCCCTTCCCGAAATGCGCTCCGAGCGCCCTGCAGCGCCTGCGCCTTTCAGTGAGCCAGCCAGTGAGCCTGAAACTTGCTGCGGCGGCCATGGTGAAACTCATTGTCATGGAGAAGCAGCGGAACACCAAGTTGGTCATGAAGTAGCTCATGAGGCAACTCACGAAGGTGATTGCTGCAATCATGAGAGAGCTGAGTCGAGTGAGTCGTGTAATTTGTATTAAACGAAGAAAAGAATTCACCACAAAGAACACAAAGCCGCTAAAGCGGCAGCACAGAGAACACAAAAAGAATGCAACTCGCTCGCTCCCGCGAGGCTCGCCCCTGCGGGGCTGCCTTCGGCAGTCGATCCAGCGGCTGCCACGCCGCACGTATGTTTCTATAGAAAAATTCTAGGAATTTAAAACGAACCATTGTTCCATTTTTTACTTTAAAATTTTTTATGAAAAATTTTATTTTGTGTTCTTTGTGTGCGGCGCAAGCCGCTTTGTGATCTTTGTGGTGAACTTCTTCTTTTACGTTAGCTGAGAACGAATACGCTGCGCCATGAAGATAGCTTCTCGATCTTCATCTTCTCGAGCCTCCAGCCTCCAGCCTCCAGCCTTCCTACTCGTTGGGCCGACCTCGGCAGGAAAATCAGCACTAGCTCTGGAACTGGCTTGTAAGCTTGATGCTGAAATTGTAGGCGTTGATGCTTTCCAGCTCTATCGAGGCCTCCCAATTTTGACGGCGCAATCGGAAGCAAAGGACACTCCGCAGCATCTCATTGGCGTTCTTAAGCCGACCGAAGAATGTGACGCTATGCGCTATCGTTCGATGGCCCTTCCGGTCATCGATGAAGTGATGACTCGAAAAAAACTTCCTCTCCTCGTCGGAGGAACCGGATTTTATTTGCGCGCACTCTTGTCGCCGCTCGATCCACTTCCAAAAGCTGATGCTGATCTGCGCGCTAAATTTGCTACTGTTTCTCACGAAGAACTTCTCACTCAACTTCAACAACTCGATCCCGAAGCTCCTGCTCAAATAGACATCAACAATCGCCGGCGCGTGGAACGAGCTTTAGAAATTCTTCTCCTCACCAAAAAACCACTCACCGAAGTTTGGAAAAAAGAAAAAATTTCCACAACTTCACATCGGGGACTTTTTTTAATTCGCGACCGAGAAGACCTCCACAAACGCATTGAAAAAAATGTTCAATTAATGTTTGAACAAGGCGTTCTCGAGGAAGTTGCAGCACTTGGACCAGTAAGTAGCACCGCAGCAATGACACTCGGCCTTCGTGAAATCCAGGCCCATCTTCGAGGAGAACTCTCGCTCACATCCACCATTGAAACTATTATTCAAAAAACCAAACGCTACGCAAAACGTCAAATGACTTGGTTTCGAAATCAACATGACTTTCCTGAGTTGAACCTCAGCCGATTTTCTTCTCTGGAGGAAGCTGTTGAGGCGGTGCTAATTTTATTTAAATAAATTCACAGGGATGGAAGGGCTAAAAGAAATTTTAGAATATTGATATTAACAATTAGAAATAGGTCATTAAAAATTGTTGTGTTCTTATTTAAAAAAAATACAACTCAAGACAATACTTTTTTCTTACCCCTTTCATCCCTTCCATCCCTGTAAATCCTTTTTTCTTTTCTTCCATCCCCGTGAATTCTTCCCTTGAAAAAACAATCTTAGTCGGTCTCGAACGCCCAAGCATCGCGCGTTGGGAGCTCTTAGAATCGCTCGAAGAGCTCAGTCAACTCTCCCTTACGGCCGGAGCTGAGGTTATCGCGACAGTCACGCAACGTTTGGAGCGGCCGACAGCCCCTTACTACATCGGCAAAGGCAAAGCGGAAGAACTTGCTCTTCTCTGTGAAGAAAAGAAAGCGACTTCAATTATTTTTGATGACGAGCTCACTCCGGCTCAAGGACGCAACTTGGAATTGCTTTGTAAGCGCAAGGTCATCGATCGCACTCAACTCATTCTCGATATTTTTGCGGCTCGTGCGCGCACGCGCGAAGGCCGATTGCAAGTGGAGCTGGCGCAGTTGCAATATTTGCTCCCGCGACTGACGCGAATGTGGGGACATCTTTCTCGTCAAAGCGGCGGTATCGGAACGCGCGGCCCTGGCGAGACGCAGCTCGAAGTTGATCGCCGACGCGTCCAAGAACGAATTTCGCGATTAAAAAATGATCTGCAAAGTGTGCGACGTATTCGTCAGACACAACGCGAAGGTCGCACACGCCATCAATGGCCACTAGTCTCCTTGGTTGGCTACACCAACGCTGGCAAATCATCCCTCCTCAACCTCCTCACAGGCTCTGCTGTTTTTGAAGAAGATCTTCTTTTTGCAACACTCGATCCAACGACACGCCAACTCGTTCTTCCTAATCATCAAAAAATTCTCCTCACCGACACCGTTGGCTTTATTCGCAAGCTGCCTCACACCTTGGTAGAATCTTTTAAAGCCACGCTCGAAGAAGTCGAGCTCGCCGATCTCTTACTGCACGTCGTCGACTTGAGCCATCCGCATTATCTCGAACAAATCGATGCGGTGAATGCGATCTTGAAAGAACTCGGAGCCGCTGAAAAACAGTGCCTCATTATTTTTAACAAAATCGATCGTATCGCCCATCCTGACCTCATCCGACGTGAGTTAGAACGCTTCCCCAACAGCGTTGCAATCTCCGCTCGCTTTGGATTAGGAAAAGAAGAATTTCTGACGCGCCTTGAACAAGAACTTTCTTCACTTCGCGTGGAAAGCTCTTACCATCTGCCACCCCAGGCGAGCGCCCTCCTAGCCGAAATCCACCGCCTCGGCCATGTCTCCTCACTGCGCTATGAAGATGATGTTGCCATCCTGACTGCCTCCGTTCCGATCGCGCTGGCGAAACGGCTTGTAGCATTTGAGAAAAAATTATTTGTGAAGGCTCACTCTTGTCCAAAATAGAAATCTCCAGTTAAAGTAAGAGAGCTTCATTTGCTTTGTAGATCTACTTTGGTTGAAATGTTGAAGACTATAAAACCTTCCCTTCAAAAATCAATTTTCCTGAACAGAATCTAGCTAATTGTGCATGATGATGAACTTGATGTCGCACGGTCTTCATATTCTCTTGCCTCTCTTAATAGATCATCTATAACTTGTTGGTCTGGTTGAGATCGTCCTGCTTCTGAAGCTGCTTCATAAAGAGCGGCGGCTGCAGAGTTGAGATAGCTTTCTCTTGTTGGATCATTTTCTGCTGCTGCTTGTTGCCTCAACTCTGCCGATCTAGTGTAGAAGGCGATGACTTGTTGGCTTGGTTGAGGTCGTTGTTGTGCTTCTTGAGCTGCCGAATAAAGAGCGGCGCTTGCAGAGTCGAGATAGCTTGCTCTTGTTGGATCATTTTCTGCTGCTGCTTGTTGAAACAACTCTGCCGATCTAGTGTAGAAGGCGATGACTTGTTGGCTTGGTTGAATCCGTTGTGCTTCTAAAGCTGCTTGAAAAAGTGCGTGGCCTGCAGCGCCGAGATAGCTTGCTCTTGTTGGATCATTTTTTGCTGCTGCTTGTTGCCTCAACTCTGCCGATCTAGTGTAGAAGGCGATGACTTGTTGGCTTGGTTGAAGTTGTTGTGCTTCTTCAGCTGCTTCATAAAGTTTGTGGCCTGCAAAGCTGAGATAGCTTGCTCTTGTTGGATTATTTTCTGCTGCTGCTTGTTGCCTCAACTCTGCCGATCTAGTAAAGAACGCGATGACTTCTTCGCGTGGTTGAAGTCGTTGTGCTTCTAACGCCGCACGATAAAGAGCGGTGCCTGCAGTATTGAGACAACTTGCTTTTGTTGGATCATATTCTTCTGCTGCTTGTTGCCTCAATGCTGCCGAACGAGTCAACAAGTCGATGACTTGTTCGCGTGGTTGAATCCCTTGTGCTTCTTGAGCTGCCCAATAAAGAGCGGCGGCTGCAGAGTGGAGATAGCTTGCTCTTGTTGGATCATTTTCTGCTGCTGCTTGTTGAAACAACTCTGCCGATCTAGTGTAGAAGGCGATGACTTGTTGGTTTGGTTGAAGTCGATCTTCTTCTCTCTTTTTTTGCTCTACCGCTAGAGCGTTACGTTGAATAGAGATTTCTCTAACTATATTTTGATTCCATAGTATTCGACTCAAGGCCGATCCTGCTCTTTCCCCGGCTATATTTCTTTCGCCTCTGCAATTCAAAAGGTGCTCCTCCATGCGCGCTTGAGTTGCTTCATCTATTTCTTGAAAAGGAGGCTCCAGGCATTGTGCGTAGTCACTTGTTGCTTCAATGACTCTTTGTTGATGGGTCTTTGCTTCATCAAGAGCTGCTCTTGCTTCTCCTAAATATTGCGGAATCGCTTCACCGGCAGCCATAATAGCATCGATCCTTTGTTGTACAACATTGGCAAATATTTGAATGCGAGTGAGCTCATGATCCTCTCGTTCTATTTGATCAGCGATTATTTCTATTTTATTAGGAGACTCATTGATCCGGCTGGTAGAAGCTAGCCTATGAGAGTCTTCCAAGAGAGCGATTCGAGAATCACTTGAAGGCTCCTGTTCTGCTAACTTCCCAACCATCGCATTTTGATAATCTCTAGCTTTTTTCAAAACGGGAATCA
>VHCR01000010.1 GCA_016871655.1 Verrucomicrobiota bacterium | reverse complement strand
ATCGCGATAAATTGCGCCCAAGAATCAAATCCCTTGGCTCCCTTCTCAGCCTGATGCTTGTTAACTGCTCTTTGAAAATCTGCTCGAGAAAAAAGTCTCAACAACTGACTAAAAAAACTGATAGTATTTTCCATAACAGAATGCCTCCTTGTGGTGAGTTTATTGATTTTATAACTCAACTATTCTCCTACATCGGAGGCTTCTGTTCAATTTTTCTAACTTCTCAAATCCTTATTTTGGACAAGAGTGATTGTGAGTCTTAAAACATGATTATTGCAATTTGAAAATTCTATCGCTTACAGACCATAACCTGTCGTGAAACTCCTTCTCATTCGCAACGATAACATTGGCGATCTCGCCTGCACGACACCGCTCTTTGAGGTTCTTCGGAAGGGCCTTCCAGAGGCATCGATTGATTTTTTGGGCAATGACTACAATATCGATCTTGTTCGCAATGATCCTCGTCTCTCACGCCTCTGGAGTTATGGTAAAGCGAAACATGTGCATGGTCTTGGAAAAAAAATCCATGCTTGGATTCGCAAAGTCATCGTTCTTTTTCAACTTCGCCAGCAACATTACGACAGCGTCATTATTACGGTTCCCGTTTTTAACAAACGCACCACCGGCCTTGCTCGCTGGATCAAGCCGCGAAGGATTTATGGTGCGGGGTCTCCGCAACATCGCGTCCCCAAAAATTATCATTCCGTTACCATTTCTCAAAGTGATCCACACGTCTTACAGGTTTTAAGCTACGCACAGGCTCTTGGTATCAGCCTTCCAGCACCAGAATCGATGTCGCTTTTTCTTTCAACTGAAGAAAAGAAATCGCTCGTTCGTGAGCGAATGCTAGTTCCAGGAAATGAAAGCCTCCCGATCATTGGCCTGCAAATTTCTGCTCGCCGCCCGAAGCAGCGTTGGACTTTTGATCAATGGAAAACTTTTATCACAGCACTTTGCCCTCATGCACGATTGCGGCTGCTTTGGTCTCCCGGTTCAGCAACAGCATTGCAACATCCCGGCGATGACCAGCTCGCAGAGCAGCTTGCAGCGGCTTTTCCTGAGGTCTTGGCAAAATCAACGACTGATCTTCGAAGCCTCATGGTTGCGTTCTCTGCGTGCAATTTGATTGTTGGATCGGATGGCGGGGCGATGCACATCGCAGCAGCACTGGATATCACAACGGTCACTCTTTTTGGAGATATTGATCCAGCCGTTTGGCGCCCCTATTCCAAAAAAGGCACCGTCATCGCTAGCCCCACTGACACTCTTGCAGATGTCGATCCCGACATCGTTTCAAAAAAAGTCATTGAAATCATCCAAAACGGCTTTAAATTATAACAGGCTTACAAGTTGAAATAAGATAACACTTATTTGTACTGTAGCGCTAAAAAGTTGAGCGCTACTACGCAGCTGTTGAGCCGCCGCTTATGCGGCTGTTGAAAAGTTGAGAAGCATTTTCCACTCAACTCCTAAACTCCTCAACCCCTAAACGTTTCTTTTATGGCTGATATTGAAAACAAATACCCTGATAATGCTTCAGGAAAATTTTATGTCGATGATCAATGCATCGATTGCGATCTTTGTCGTGAGACGGCTCCCGCTAATTTTACACGCAATGATGATGGTGGGCATTCTTATGTTTACAAACAACCTTCCACACCCGAAGAGGAAGCACTCTGCAAAGAAGCCATGGAAGGCTGCCCGGTCGAGGCTATCGGCAATGATGGAGAGTAAAAATTATTTTTCCTTCTTCACTGTTACAGCAACGTATTCGGTGTTAAGCAAAATAAATTTGCGCACTGTTACCTCGATCCATCGGAGCGAAAACTCTTCGAGAAGGGTCTCTGCTAACTCATCGGCTAACGTTTCAATCAGCTTCCGCGGCCTTATCTGGACTAGTTCTGCGACCCGTCGACTCACCGCAGCATAATCTACCGTAGCGGCAAGATTCTCATTTAATGTTTTCGGTTGCAGATGGGCTGCAAATCGCACATCGAAGCAGAGCTCTTGTGGTTGCGCACGTTCTTCTGCTGGAACGCCGATGGATCCTGACACTGAGAGCCCTTTGATTTCAATGATTCTCTCCATGCCAAGCAAAGTTATGATCCAAAGCGCACATCGCGGATTAGTTTTGATCCAAATCGTGCTTGCAATTTTTGCAATAGCTCTTTTTTCCAAACACGATCTAATTCGTAGCGAATCGTTGGTTGAATCACACGGACTGAAAGAATTCCATGAGACAATTGCTGCGGCTCTGAATGTGTCGCCAAAAAATCTCCGACCAATTCATTCCACGTTGCAATAATCTCTTCCTGCTTGATCCGGGCATTCAACCCGAGTTTTGTAATCACTTTTGCCAAAACATCAGCAACAATGACCTGCGCGTCAGGAGTCGTCTCGCTCGGCAAGCCACGCCACTCGCGTAGGACTCGCTTGCGCAAAAACGAAATTTGTT
This sequence comes from Verrucomicrobiota bacterium, assembly GCA_016871655.1. Lineage (GTDB taxonomy): Bacteria > Verrucomicrobiota > Verrucomicrobiia > Chthoniobacterales > UBA6821 > CAIWMF01. The sequence goes on along the minus strand of VHCR01000010.1, from coordinate 13,542 downwards.
TTTTGGAAGATGCCATTGAAAAATCTAGTTTCGTATGAACCTTGAGAATATGTTCAAAATTCGCTGCTGCAATGAAGCGCAAGGAGCGACAGCGCACAGACGAGGAGTGTATATGGAAATACTCGACGAGTCGAGCACCGGCGCGACGGAGATCTTCGCCGCAGCAGTAGAATTTTCAAAGCAGTTTTAGATGTGGATCGCATGTCCGTTAGAGGCCTCCGTCGCCTCCATCACAGCCTCACTCAGCGTCGGATGCGCATGGATCGTGCTGGCGATATCGTCGTAGGTTGCCTCGAGTGTGATCGCCAATCCCAATTCAGCAATCATCTCTGTTGCTTCATTGCCGATGATGTGAGCTCCAACAATTTCGCCGTGAGGCTCATTGAAAAGAAGTTTTACAAAACCATCTGTCTCGCCCATCGCTTGGGCCTTGCCACTGGCTTGGAACGGAAATTTTCCGATCTTCACGGTCATCCCTTTTTCTTTAGCAGCGCGCTCGGTCAAGCCAACGCTCGCCACTTGCGGTTGGCAGTAGGTGCAACCCGGGAAGGTGCGCTGGCGTTGAGGTTTTCGTTTTCCAAACATTCCTTCGACCGCTTGAATGGCCTCCCAACTTGCAACGTGGGCAAGCCACGGTGGCCCAATGATGTCGCCAGCTCCATAGATGCCAGAAACACTCGTTTCATATTTTTCATTGACGGCAAGATAGCCCTTCGGATCAAGCTTGAAGGGCATTCCGCCAGGAAGCAGAGGTGCAACGCCAATGGCAACAAGCGCTACGTCGGCAGTGAGTGTCTCGCTTTTTTTTCCAGAAACTGTAATCGAAACGCCAGTCGCTGTTGTTTCGGCTTTCTCAACTTTTGTTTCGGTCAAAATTTTGATCCCTTGCTTGGTCAACGCTTTTTCGAGAGCGACGCTGACTTCAGTGTCTTCGACCGGAAGAATGTTCGGCATCATTTCGATGACGGTAACTTTTGTTCCGAACGAATTGAAAAAATAGGCAAACTCGATTCCAATGGCACCAGCGCCGATCACGATGATTTCTTTGGGTTGTACTGGTAGCGCCATAGCTTGACGACTGCCTATGACGGAAGTCCCATTCATTGGGAAGCCTGGCATCTCGCGTGTGACAACTCCAGTGGTGATGAGGATTTTTGGTGCTGCGAGTTGCGCCGCTGTTCCATCTTTTTTGACAACGTCAACTTGTCCAGCCTTTGGAATGGTGGCTTCGCCAAGAATGTAGTCGACTTTATTTTTTTTGAAAAGAAACTCGATGCCACCTGCAAGCTTGTCTGCAACTTTGCGCGAACGGCCGATAACCTTGCTCCAATCGTAGCTCATGCTTCCAATTTCAAAACCAAAATCGCCAGCGTGATTTTTGAGGAGTGAGTAGAGCTCGGCGTTGCGGAGTAAAGATTTCGTTGGAATACAACCCCAGTTTAAGCAGGTGCCGCCAGCGCGCTCTTTTTCTACCACAGCAACTTTCTTACCCAGCTGCGCCGCACGAATTGCACCCACGTAGCCCGCAGGGCCACCACCAATTACAATAAGATCATAAGGAATCATCGACATAGTTTTCTAGTATCGTGTTTTCTTTGCCTCATCGTCAAAAAAAATTTTAATTTTTTTTCTCAAAGCTTCTAAAAAAATTATTTTCACCATTTTGATTTTGTGCATCAATATGCAACTAGTGGAATTAAAAAAACAAAAACCATGAAAAGAATCCTCCTTGTCGCATCAACGTTGTTGTTATCCACTTATTCTCTAGCTGCTTATAGCAGTATTCCCGAATATAACTCTGCCCCCCCAGCCGCTTACTCAAGTATTGGTTGTTATTCTCCTTCTCCTAGTAGTGAGGACGAGAGCGTAGGCCCTTCAGAACTTTCATAAAATAAAACTTCTTCCGTCGAAAATACTAATCCCGAAACAGCCTATGAAAATTCAGAAGCACCCGGAGAAGGATCTGACGAACTTGCTGAAAATCCTCCGATGATGATGGCAAAAGGGCCATTAACATATAATGGACAACCTAAGTTGGATGATGATGGAAGCGGTCCCGCTCATAAAGACTTTTATCATGCTCCTCATACATGGTGGCAACCAAATAATAAAGACTTAAATGCTGATCTAGATTCATATGTTGTTGCTCCTGGTTGGTTACTGGCACAAGGAGTTAAACGTGGAGATAGAGCAGATGTAACTGCTCATTTTTAACTTGATCACTTTGTGAATGGCGTTCTTGTTAGTTCCACACCGTGGGATAAGACAATACAATCAAGAGTAGGAGATCTAGGCCCTGTAACTGATAGCGTAGGCGAAATTTCTATTAAAGCTGCCTTGGATTTAGGTTTTAGCTTTCGTGATGTACCTCTAAAAGGCCCAATCCCTACATATCATTTTTCTGATGCAAATGTCTACATCACAGTTACCTACTATCCATCTGGAAATTAATTATGAAATCTTTATTAGTATTATTTCTTGCCCTTATTTCAATTAAAACCGGATTGGCAACTCTTCCTCCAAAAGGATACACAATCCCAGAAGAGACTCTTTCTCCTTCAGGTCAATATGGATTTACTGCTCCATTTTTAACTAATGAGTCGAGAAATATTTTTAATTCTCTTGTCTCATTGAAAACTAAAAAGATAATTACGAAAGTTTTTGCGCGACCAGGATTCGATCACCCCATTAATCACATCAAGATTGTTTCTCCGCGTTGGTCTAAAGATGAGACTCTTGTTCTTTGGAAAGTTGATGGAAAGTGGGCTCCATTGTCTCTCGTTTTAATAAGGTTTAATGAAACTCAAGCTGTTTGGCAAAGAGATCTTTTAACTCTTTTTCAAAAAAAGATCCTGGCATACACTAAAATAGCTGCTCCAAAAAAATATGAAAAAGCGAAACAATGGAATAGGGGATGTGGCTCTGCTTACCCGGATGGTTTTACAATTGATGTCGAAGAATCATCAACATCTTTTAAAAATCAATTTATTGATCTTCCCCTAACTATCCACGTAACATTAACCTCCGATCCTAAAAAAATAGAGAATTCACCAAGATTAGAATCTGAAATGGATGGAATTGTTGACCAAAATGGTGAAGTTAAAATTTTAAATTTTCATCTCATTTAGTAATTCTAAAAGAGTAAATGAAATTAACGCTCGCTTAAACGATCTTATTTTTCTTCAACCAAAGCGCAATCACATCGATGTCTGCTGGTGTTACACCGCTAATACGGGCGGCATGGCGCAAGGAAGTCGGCCTGTATTCTGTCAATTTTTGGCGAGCCTCGGAGCTGAGACTCGGAATGGAATGATATTCGATTTGATCGGGAATTTTCCATTTCTCTTGTTTTTTGGCCCGCTCGATTTGAAGTTCTTCGCGTTTTAAATAGCCTTCAAATTTCAGCTCCGTTTCGAGGTAAGACCAAATCTCGGGCGAATATCCTTGTCTAATTTCAGCAGGAAGTTTTTCCACATGATTTTCTGGACGACGCAACCAATTTTCTAAACCGATTCCGTCATAACGCATGTCGGGAATTTTTTCTAGAAGCTCGGCGATCGATTGTTTTTTTGACAAGTAACTTGATTTGCGATAGTTACATGATAGTCCCAAGTCTATTGCCTTGCCAGTCAACCTGATATCAGCATTGTCTTGGCGCAGCCGAAGCCGATATTCCGCACGGCTGGTGAACATCCGATATGGTTCAGGACTCCCGCGCGTTACGAGATCGTCTATCATGACACCGATGTAGGCTTCATCTCGGCACAAGATTAGCGGTTCTTTTTTGAGAATTTTCAATGCGGCATTGGCTCCAGCAACCAATCCCTGGCCGGCAGCTTCTTCGTATCCTGAGGTTCCATTGATCTGCCCTGCAAAGTAGAGTCCACTAATTTTTTTTGTCTCGAGAGTTGAGTAAAGCTGATTAGGAAATATGTAATCATATTCAACCGCATAGCCTGGCCGAAGGATTTCAGCATTTTCAAGACCTACAATCGATCTGATAAAATCGTACTGAACTTCAAACGGAAGGCTCGTTGAAAGTCCGTTGACATAAACTTCCCCCGTGTGTCGTCCTTCTGGCTCTAAAAAAATTTGATGCCGTGGTTTTTCAGAAAATTTAACAACTTTATCTTCAATTGATGGGCAATACCGAGGCCCTACTCCCTCGATCATTCCGGCGTAGAGAGGAGATTTATCAATGTTAGAGGCGATTATTTCGTGGGTTTTCTCGTTCGTGTAGGTCAACCAACAAGGGATCTGTTCCACGTGGAATATTCCATCCTTAGCGTAGTTGAGTGTATGAATCTCCCCTCTCTCTTGAGTGATCGTCTCGCGGATGTAGGAAAAAGGAGATGGTTCAGTATCTCCATCTTGTCGCTCGCAGAGAGAAAAATTGATAGACTTTGCTAAAATTCGACACGGAGTCCCTGTTTTAAATCGCCCCATTTTAAATCCCAAAGCTTCTATGCTTTCACTTATATTAGAAACTCCATCAGCCATCCTTCCTCCAGACTGATTTCTTTTTCCAACATGAATAAGTCCTCTCATGAAGGTTCCTGTCGTCACAACAACGGCTTGAGCAGAGTAACGAATTCCAAATGTTGTTTCAACGCCGGTTATTTCATCATCTTTCATTAAAAATCGGGCCACATTAGCTTGAGCTACAGTAAGAAAAGGAGCTTCTTCTAAAATGGCTTTTAATCTGAACTGATAAGATTTTTTGTCACACTGTGCTCGCGGCGCGCGAATACTAGGACCTTTATTGGCATTGAGCATTCTAAATTGAATGCCAGTCGCATCTGTATTGAGACCCATGATTCCTCCAAGAGCATCTATCTCTCTTACAATATGTCCCTTAGCAGAGCCACCTATCGCTGGATTACAAGACATCTGTCCAACGGTATCTGCGTTTTGAGTTAATAATAATGTCTCACATCCCAATCTCGCAGAAGCCAAAGCAGCCTCTATTCCAGCATGCCCAGCTCCTATTACAATAGTTTGGTATTGTTTAGGATAATTAAAAAAATCCATTTAAATTATAACTTATTTAATATAAAATATTTTTGATTTTTAAAAATATTATTTTCAGCATCATTTTAAAGATAAGGGAGACTATATAAATTAAATGTTAAAAACATGTTAATAGTTGAAAATAATTATTAATAAAATGTTTCATAGAACGTTTTCTTTTCTAAAAAGATTTACTTATTCTAACATAAAACCACACTTTTAAAATGATTTAACTTTCTTATAATTTGGAAGTTAAATTAACTAACTAAAAGTTATTAACACTATGATTAAGATGACAAATGTTCTAAAAGAATATACTAAAAGAATACCATTTGAATAACTTTTATTTAATCTAGTCTTATTTTTATGCCTTTTTACCTTCCTCTATCAAACGATGATACACTCCTTTTTGTAAAAGTTATCAGTGAAACCAAAGCTTCATTAGAAGGGATAAAAAACAACAACTTTTCGATCTCATCTATTGTTAAAATATTACATCAATTCAAATCTGCCGGAAATCAGCAATTTAAAAAATGGCAGAGACAGGGAATAAGGGGAAGAGAGATAGCTCAGTGTAGATCGGATATCATAGATTTTATCATGGTTGAGTTGTTTGAATCCGCTTTCAAAGAAAATCAAATTTCTTTGAAAAATGGAAAAATTTCGATAATAGCACTCGGAGGATATGGAAGAAGAGAGCTAAGCCCTTACAGCGATATTGATATAATGTTTTTGCAGGAAACAAAAGAAATCATGCCTTGGACGGAAAAAATAATAAGTTCGGTTTTAACTGGACTATGGGATATTGGTCTAAAGGTAGGACATGCGACACGCTCACTTTCTGAAGCAATTGAACATGCCAATCAAGATATGTTCTCGAAGACAGCTATGTTAGAGATGAGATTAATTAAAGGAGACAAAAAGATTTTTAAAAATTTAAAAGAACAATTTTTTAAAAAGTGTGTTCAGGGAAGTGAAAAGAAATATGTTTCTTGGAGATTGGAGGATCTTCAGCGAATGCATGAAAAATTTGGGAAAACTGTTTTCATGCAAGAGCCTAATATTAAGTCAGGGAAAGGAGGACTAAGAGATTATCAAAATCTTCTTTGGATTGCGAATGTTCATGCCAAGGCCAATACACTTTCTCGATTAGTCGAATTAAAATATATACGTGAAAGCGAGCGGCGAAAATTAGAAAGAAATGAATCTTTTCTCTTGAGTGTTCGTGAAGAAATGCATGAACAGGAAAAACGAGGTCAAGATAGATTGACGCTTCATTTGCAGGGAGTCGTTGCTACCTCATTAGGCTATTCGGGAAGAAACATTATAAAAAGAAGCGAGACTTTCATGAAAGATTACTATGAAAAAACAAGGGAAATATATCTCATTACTTCGCTCGTTCTTGAAAGAATGAAATTATTAGAGAAAAGACAAAATTTAATTAAGTCTTTTTTTTCTAAAAAATTTAACGTTGAGAAAATAGATGGTTTCTTATTGAAAAAAGGAGTTCTTTTTCCAGAACATAAAAATATCTTTAATAAAGATCCTAATCGAATGATGAAAGTTTTTTATTTGGCTCAAACGAGAGGTGCTGAATTTTCATCGGAGCTGAGCGATCTTATTAAGCGACGATTGCTTCTTGTAGATCATAGGTTTCAAGAGTCACTAGAAAATCGTAATAATTTCTTTCTCATACTCTCTCGCAAGGGAGAAGTTGGACGCATCTTGCGACTGATGCATGATCTCGGATTTTTAGGAAAATATATACCTGAATTTGGAGCCTTAACTTGTCTCGTTCAGCATGAGTTCTATCATCATTACACGGCTGATGAACATACATTGGTTTGCATTGAAAAAATTGATCAGCTTCTTTTTACTAAAGATCAAAAACTTTTTAGATATAGCACTCTTTTTAAAAATTTAGATGACCCTATCATTCTTTATCTTAGCATGTTACTTCATGATATTGGCAAAGCAGCTAATGTTTCTGAGCATGCTAAAGCTAGTGAAAACGATACTAAAAAAATAGTAGAGCGATTGAAGATTGATGGGGAACGACGGCAGAAACTTTTAACACTGGTTGCTTATCATGGAGAGCTGGGAACGGTCGCGCGCTCACGAGATCTAGAAGATTTCACGACGATCAGCAACTTTGCAAAAACTATTAAAACAATTCCAACACTTCACAGCCTCATGATATTGACCCTTGCTGATGGAATGGGGACAGCAGAAGCACAATGGAGTGATTGGAAAGAGCAGCTTGTTTGGAATCTTTTTGAAAAAACAAAAAATTATTTGGAGAAAGGAGAACAATTTTTTAAAAAAATAGACGCCAATCGTGTCGGTATGGAAGATCAAGTAAGAGCTATTTTGGGGACTGACTTTAGCGAAGAAATTAGAGCGCATTTTGATCAGATGCCCGAGCGTTATTTTAGAAATGTGGAGCCTTACATCGTGAGTGAGCATTTACAGCTATTTCGAAGTTTTTTTGAGCGATTCAAAAATAATCATGCCAACATTCTTGATCCTGAGATTCGCTGGAAAGAACATGCTGAACAGGGATACACTGAAGTTTGGATTTTTGGATGGGATCGAAAATATCTTCTCGAAAAAATAGCGGCCTCGTTTCTCCTAGCAGGAATTAATATTCTTGGAGCTGATATTTTTACAAGAGTAGACCAATTGGCATTAGATATTTTTAGAGTGGATAGCGTTCGGCGAGATTCTTTGATTAATGAAAAAGAGAAAAAAATCATGGAGCAAAGTCTCAGAGAGTTTTTAAAAACGACTGAAAAGCCAATTTTTAAAAAGCCAGAGCCACATTCCTTGAGTGAGTGGCGTAGCACTTTAGAGGAGATAATGATTCCACCACGAGTGATAATCGATTCTCATTCGCATCCGCTTTACACGTTGGTGGAAGTCGAAGCACCGGACCGACAAGGTCTGTTTTACGATCTTTTGGGCGTCTTTAGCGAGCGAGAATTTTCTATTGATCTTGCGCGAATCGCTACGGAAATGAGAGCCGCTTTTGATACTTTTTATATTTTAAATGAAGAGAGAAAAAAAATAGAAGATCTGGACCAGAAGGATTCATTGCAACAACAGTTGCTTAGTGCCGTGAACCAAAAGAAAAAAGAAAATAACAAATAGTTGCATTTATTAAGAACTGACCTATCTTAACTAATCAATCACGGATCTAGACGATTATGTCCTTAGAGCATTTCCAACAACTGATCAAAAAGTTTGGCGAGCAGATTGGGGTTCCTAATCTTGAAACTCATCCGCAAGGCCTTTGCTCATTGCGCTTTGATGATCGAGTGACGATTGATCTGGAATATCATGAAGAAAACGATGCACTTTTGCTTTCGAGTCTGGTTGGCGTTTTGAAAGCGCAAGAAAGCAAACAGTTTTATGATGAACTGCTAGAAGCGAATTTACTTTGGGGAGGAACCAGTGGTGCCACTATCGGTGTTGATCCAGCAAGCTTGGCCGTCTTTCTTTGTTACCAAGAGCACCTCAAAGGCATTTCTTTAGAAAAATTTCAACAAAGTATAAAAAAATTTAGCGATACGGCGCTTTTTTGGAATCAACGCCTTGCTGAAGGACCAAGAGAAAAAGAAAAAAAAGAATCAAAACCGGCGTAAGTTGAGGGTGGGGGTAGGCCTGGGACGGATGTTTTATAGGTATGTCTGACCTAGCAAAATTTGCTTTCGGGAGCAAGCCAAAATTTTTTGGTGAAAAATAAAGACAAAAAAGACTTGTCTTTCGATCAATTTCAGAATGACCTATTCGCTATGCAACCATCTAACTCAAAACTAAACGCTATCGTCTACTTTATTGGATTTACAGCTGCTCTCGCCGGTCTCTTATTTGGACTTGATATAGGGGTTATCTCCGGAGCGAATGAATTTATTCAAAAAGAATTTCAAATTAGTGATCATATCATTGAGTTGATCGTGAGTGCCACCCTTTGGGGGGCTGTTTTCGGAGTACTCATTTCTGGAACGTTATCGAATCTGTTTGGGCGAAAAAAAGCGATGCTCCTCAGCGCTTTTATTTTTTTGATAGGATCTATTGCCTGTTCCATGAGCATGTCTCCTAATCAATTGATCGCCGCTCGGTTCTTGTTGGGAATTGCTGTTGGATTGGCATCATTCACAGCACCGCTTTATCTCTCAGAAATTTCTCCACAAAGCGTGCGAGGTATGATGGTCTCTATGTATCAATTTATGATCACCCTTGGAATCTTAGTTGCTTTTTTAAGTGACATGTACTTTGGTACTACGGCTTCAATCGCTGGACAAGTAGGAGGACATTGGCGCGTTATGCTTGGCATCATCGCAATTCCAGCAGGAATGATGTTTCTTGGAATGCTTGTTCTTCCAGAAAGTCCGAGGTGGCTCTTTCTAAAAGGATTTCAAGAGCGCGGCGTTGATGTTTTTCGCAAAATGCTTTTGCCTGAAGATGAAATTGCTCGTGAAGTTATTGAAATTCAAACAAACCTTCAACAAAAACAGAATGGTTTTCAAATGTTGTTAAGTAATTGTCACTTCCGACGTGCTATTCTCCTCGGTATCATATTGCAATTCTTGCAGCAGCTGACTGGTATCAATGTGATACTGTACTATGCGCCGCGCATTTTTAAAATAGCCGGATTTGCTAGCACTTCAGGTCAGATGTGGGGAACCGTCATTGTCGGAGCTGCTAACCTGCTTGCTACATTTATCGCGATTGCTTTTGTCGACAAGCTGGGACGCAAGCCAATGATGTACTTCGGGTTTGCTGTGATGGGAATTGCGATGGTTATTGTTGGTACTTTTTTCAATATGGATCTTGCACAATCACCTGTTCTCGGTTACTACGCGATCCTGGCATTGCTTTGCTTTATCATAGGCTTTGCGATGAGCTCTGGACCTATCACTTGGATTATCTGTTCAGAGATCTTCCCGCTGGCGGGGCGCGATCTTGGGATGACCTTTAGTACAGCGGCAAACTGGGGCTCTAATGCGATTCTTGGAGGAATTTTCTTGACGATGCTAGCTAAACTAGGAAATGGAAATACATTTCTGTTTTTTGGCTTCTTCTCAGTAGTCGCCGTTTTATTTTACCGATTTTTTGTTCCAGAAACAAAAGGGGTATCGCTGGAAAAAATTGAGAGCAATCTTCTTTCTGGCCTCCCCTTGCGTAAAATTGGACGATAAAAACAATTTAGCTCCAGAACCTGCAGGGCAAGAGGAGAATGGTCACAAAGAAATCAAAGAACAATTTTTTTCATTTCTTTGTGATCTTTTGGGCTAGCCCGGATCAAAATCCTGGCTCCGCCTTGTCTCATCAGCTTTTTCCTTCGCTTCGCTGTGAGAGCCATGAAATATCCGGGCTGGTTCTTTTCATTTTTTCCACGCTTTATAAGCGTAGAAAAAAATAACAGGCACGATCAAGAGGATCATCCCGCTAGAGAAAATAATGAAGTAATGTAGTTTGCCGCCGACATCAATAGTGGCTGGTGGGAGAAATCCGACTAACAATGTCACAACGCATCCAAAAAGGCCGACGAGGCAAACGATGCCTGTGCCAATTATTCCTCCTGGAATCTTGAAGCCATCCATGGAAGATGAGGACTTCATTTTTAGGCGTAGTGCCGCGACAAACATCAGTACATACATGAGGATGTAAAGTTGCGTGCTGAGGTCGGTGAGGAGCCAATAGGCGCCATTGACGCTTGGCATAAGTCCCCACGCGGAACAAGCTAAACTGACCACAACGGCTTGAGCAATAAGAAGACGAGCCGCAACGCCATGTCGATTGCGAACGGTAAAAAAGGCTGGTAGGTAGCCGCTTTCAGCTGCCTGAAGAAGGCCTCTAGCAGGCGAGATGATCCAACTGATCATCGATCCGCCACTTCCAATCAAAATCATTAACATCATCACCGGAAGCAAAAAATTAAGATGATAAGCCTTGAAAAAAAAGTCGAAGGTTTGCATGACTCCCGCGACTAAATTGATTTTGTCGAGCGGGATGACAAGAGCAATGGCAAGGGATCCAAGAGTCATCGTACTTAAAATAACGAGGACAGAAAAAAAGAGAGCTTTTGGAAACGTTGTGCGTGGATTTTTGACTTCGCTGATGTGGACGGTAGCCAATTCTACTCCTAGAAAGGAGGTCATGATGGCGGTAAGCACTCCGAGTGAAGACCAACTTTCTGAACCGTGAAAGTTTGGAAAGAGATTATTAAAATGAAAATGAAGTTGAACGGGATATCCCAATACGACCCAGACAACGGCAAGCGCAATGATAAAGAGAATCGGAACAAGCGCTCCAAAAAAAGCGCCAAGGCTTGCAAATTTGGCAGAGCGGTGAACGCCAGCAAGATTGATCAACGTCAGGCCCCAAAAAACAACCAAAATAACACTGATCAAGAATGTCTTGTTACTCGCTAATGCTGGATTAAAAAAGTAAGCCGCTGTTGCTGCAATGAAAGAAAGAATCGAAGGAAACCAAACAAGCGTGTTAATCCATTGCAGCCATACTGCTAGAAGGCCGATTTTAGGACCAAGAGCGAGACGCGTCCAGTAATAGATGCCGCCATGTTCGTGTGATAATGAAGAAAGTTGGGCGGAGACCAAGGCAACTGGAATCAAAAAAATGAGTGCAGAGAGAACAAAGAAAAAAATCAGCGAGCTTCCAAAAAGCGCGGTCTGAGGAAGGCAGCGAATATTATCAATCGCACTGACAATCAGCAGCGTTAGAGCAATGGAGGTTAGTTGTTTTTTTGAAGAGGTGGAAGAAGCGATCAAAGTAAGAAAAGTTAAAAAAATAGAAGAGATCGAAAAGTAAAACGATCTCTTCTATTCTTCAACTAAAAATCGCGAAGAGTGAAATTTTTTTGAGGATCTTTTTTCCGGTTATTTTGAATAAAGCTCTTTCAACGTCTGATAAGCTGGTCTTGGGTTGCGATCGATGTCAACAATGCCCCACCACTCTTCATTGAAGACGTAATCGGAATAAGGCCCCTCATCTGGTTCCGTGATGCCGGCTGTCGAATGCACATTAGGAGTGCTTTTGGGGTCTTTCCACCATTCATCATTCCATTCAAAAATACAGCCACCAATTAAAACGTGATTGGGATTCAGGGCGGACAAATTGTTGAGCAGCTCGGTTACAAGGCTCCGCGTAGCGACTTCCTGAGAGGCGTCATCTTCAGCATTGATCGTGGTGTTAAACGCATCTGCTCCAAATTCTCCAATGTAGAGTGGTTTCGTCATATGCGTCGACCATTGTTCAAGACGATGATCAAAATCTAATCCGCGATAAATATTGACGCCAAAAATGTCGATCGACTTGAGGTGAAGTAGCGTGGGCCAGATGCTCTCATTTTTAAGAGCTGCTCTTGTTATAACGGTGCTCACCGGATGGGTTGTGTCGAGTGACTTGATGTAACGAGAAGCATGCTTGAGAAGATTCAATGAGTCGTGAAAACCAAGGCCGTCTGGATGTGCTGGGTCAGCATTCTTGCTGTAAAAAAAGTTGGTATTCCATTCATTCCCTACTTCCCAGATCAATGTTGAGGGATGATTCCGCAAGCGTGTCACAATGGAAGTGGTTTTTTCAAAAGGCTCCAAATAATAATTCAATGCAGGGACAATCGTGTGCAATTGATATTTTGTTAGCAGGTCCAAAATGCGAGGGTCGAGCAGTGGTTCATAAGTGCGGATCGTGTTGACGCCAGCGTCGTGCATCATTTGAAAATCTTTTTCAATTGCGGCAAGATCTTCCGTCGTTGGATTCACCGTGATCAAACCGGAAGGATGCGTTCCTCCTTTGCGGACGGGGTTATAGCAAACGCCTTTCATGATGAAAGGTTTTCCATCGACGATGAGTTGACGGCCTACGATTTTGATATTGCCAGTGAGTGCAGAGGAGTCTCCATGAAAAAAATGCTGCGTGTAGCGATGGAAAAGATTGAGTAAACGTTCTTGCTTGTGTTGTCCCATCGCCGCGAAGAGCAAGAGAGCGAGAAGAAGGGAGAAGAGCAGTTGGAAAAAGAAATTTGGTTTTAGCCCCATAAATAACGTGAAGTTGAGGGTAGATTGAGTTTGAGTTCACAAAAGACTTCGCGCATTGTTTGATAAAGCAAAAAATACGGTAACTCAAACTTTTTTTAGCCCGAATTTTTACATGTGGAATAACATCACTCAAATTTTAAACCGATGGTTTTATCGGGCTGTGGCCTTCTTTTTTCGACCGCAAGCCGGGCCTCTTCCAACCAACCCTCGTTCAATTTTAATTTTTAGCAGCACCGGGATTGGCGATGCATTGGTTGATTCCGCTGCGATTGAAAGCCTACATCAAGCTTACCAGAGAGCCAAAATAATCGTTTGTTCGCATCATCGTCGCAAATCAGTCGCGCAGCATCATCCTCACATTGACGAGATCATTCCGTTGAGCAAGTCACCACTTTCGCAACTCCGCTTGCTAAAATATTTTTGGCACCGACGCCCCGATCTTGTCATCGGCCTGCACCTCAATGCCGAA
>VHCR01000009.1 GCA_016871655.1 Verrucomicrobiota bacterium | reverse complement strand
GTTTTTGAAGGTTGCATGATGAATTTTTATTAATAAAAAAACATAACCGCAAAAGAACTCAAAGAAATAAGTTTTCTTTTCTTTGTGTTCTTTGAGTTCTTTATGGCCATTCTTTTGTATTCTTTGTGGTGAATTTCTTAATTCTTCTTCTTAAAACTCGGTTCCGTCCCTTCGGACAACCGCTTCAAGTTGCCGCGGTGTCTCCAAATCACAACGCTTGCCATGAGGAATGCCAGGACCAGCGAGAGCCAATCAGCACCCATCCAAGAGGGCGAATCATAGCGGGGCCCTAAAAAATAAAAAAACGCAACAGTCACTGGCAACATCGCAGCGCCGATCAAAGAAGCGAGCGAGACATAGCCAGTCGTATAAAAAATCAGCAGCCAACTTCCTATACAAAAAGGAAACGCCCCAGGAAAAAGGCCGACGATAATTCCTGCTGAAGTTGAAATTCCTTTTCCTCCTCGAAACTCAAGCCAAACTGGAAAGCTATGCCCTAACAATGCCATCAGCGCGGCAACGGCTCCTGGAGCCGAAGCAGGAACGATGCCTACAGCGTGACTCCAGCTCATCGCAACCACAACAGGAATCAATCCTTTTAAAAAATCAATCGTAAAAACCAAAGCTCCCCATTTTTTCCCAAGCACTCTCACGACATTGGTCGCTCCAATATTTCCACTTCCATGCTGACGAATATCGATGCCGCAGCAACGACCAATGAGATAGCCGGCTGGAAAAGAGCCGATGAGGTAGGCTGCCAAGGCAAGAAAGGTTATAGGTTGTAGGTGGTAGGTTGTAGGAAGCATTGGGAGTAGTAAATCATAACTCTTATCCAAAATCACTCTTGTCAAATGAAGTTGAAGTGAAAACAATTCTCTCAATGAGGCACAGTATTATCAAAGTAATTTTCTTTTGCCTTTTTTGTTTTTTCTTTCAATCCACGATGCATGCTAAAAACAACAATGGACTTCTTGCAGAATTTGCTGCTACTTCAACTTCAACTTTTAACTTCAACTTCTGCAAAGCAGAAAATGTTTCACTTCGCCTTGCAGGCACTGACGGCCTTCCAGGGCCAGTGGTCTCGTTGCCTCGCGTGATCAAGACAGATGCCGAGTGGGAGAAGCAACTTGGTCCTACGACCTATCGCATTTTGCGGGCCAAAGGAACGGAGGCTCCTTTTTGCGGAAATCTTTTAGACAATCATCAAGATGGAATTTATTTTTGCGCCGGGTGTGATCTTCCTCTTTTTTCTTCCACCTCAAAATTTCATTCCGGCACCGGCTGGCCTAGTTTTTTCCAACCGTTTGCCAAAGAAAATATCATCACACAACATGACACTTCGCACGGGATGAGTCGCGATGAGATCCTCTGCGCTCGCTGTGGCGGCCATCTGGGACACGTCTTCAACGATGGTCCACCCCCGACAGGGCTTCGCTATTGCTTGAATTCAGCAGCGTTAGTTTTTCGGGAGAAGGCTACGTGTCATTACCATGTTGCTCCGAGCTACGAGAAGACCAAAAAGTAAATCGAGCAGTCTGTACTGCTTGGCTCATTTCCCTTGGATCAGTGCGTCGAAAAAATTTTAGTGAAACCCAATCCATCAGGCTCATTGGTTGTTCTCCTTCTACTGTTCCCATAGTACTTCGCCTTAAAGAAGAATCTCTATCAGCATCGTCCTCTTTCTCTCTTGAAAAAAAATTAATGGAAACTCCTTTTGGAATCCAATCGCGTAGAGAAAAAGAGCCAACCCAATTTTGAAATGAGGAAAACATACCTTTCGGAGACTCACCTGCAACTGGTGTATTTTTGGAACTTCTAAAAATGTTTGATCCAGTGGGTTTGAATCTTGCAGTCAAGGAACCAAAAACAGTTGAAAAACCTTTTGTAACACCACTGAACCAGCCAGATTGAGCCTCCGAAGTCGTTGTGCTACCGCTTCGTCACAACTCTACTGAAGACCGCCCTAGACTTACATAAGAATCATCTATATCTTATTTTTTATTCAATATAATGTTGTGCAATCGGAAAACGCCGCCCTTTTCCAAAAGCTAACCCTGTCACTTTTAAAACAGGAGCGGCTTGTTGACGTTTGTATTCGTTGCGATGAACTTGAGTGACGATCCAACGAACAATTTTTTCTTCAAAGCCGCACGCCACAATCTCGCTCACGGAACGATTTTTTTCAATGACTAATTCCAAAATTTTATCGAGTGTTTCGTAGGGCGGCAGTGAGTCTTGATCTTTTTGATTGGGCCGCAACTCCGCGCTGGGAGGCTTTTCAAGCGTGGCACGTGGAATAATTTCTCGTTCCCGGTTCATCCAATGAGAGAGTTCGTAAACTAACGTTTTTGGCAAATCAGCAATCACGGCGAGTCCTCCACACATGTCTCCATATAAAGTGCAATAGCCAACAGCCATTTCACTTTTGTTGCCCGTAGTGAGGACCATGCTTCCAAACTTATTAGAAAGTGCCATCAGCGTCAGGCCACGCAAGCGCGCTTGAAGATTTTCTTCGGTGATATCGACAGACCGGCCAGCAAACGGCTTTTGGAGGCCTCGCATCATTTCCTCGTAAGAGTTGGTGATCGGCAAATAAAGAGTTGGCATGTTTAAATTTTCTGCCAATGCTCGAGCGTCATCAACACTTCCTTGCGAAGAATAAGGTCCTGGCATCAAGACACCCGTCACCGCATCAGGCCCTAGCGCGGCCACAGCGATAGTTGCGACCAACGCTGAATCAATCCCACCACTCAATCCTACAATAGCTTTTTGAAAACCACATTTGTAAAGATAATCTCGCGTTCCTAAAACAAGAGCCTCATACAATTCACGAAGCTCTTGCTCTCGGAGGTTTTCATGATCAAGCAAAGAAGATGCGCTGCTAAGCTTCGTAAGATCAACAACCTTATTTTCCTCGCGGCACGAAGCAAGTCGTTGCAAGGTTTCGCCATCTCCAGCAATGACCATTGAGTTTCCATCAAAAATCAGCTGGTCGTTTCCTCCTATGGCATTGCAGTAGACGATTGGAACGCGAAAACGTTTTGCTTGAGCGCTCAACATTTTTTCACGTCGCGCTGGTTTTTCCATTTGAAAAGGAGAAGCGCTTAAGTTCACGATCAACTCGACCCCAGCTGCCATCAGCTCCTGGAGAGGATCACAGCGGTACAAGGCTTGCGGCAAATAATCGGGCGTCCAAAGGTCTTCACAAATCGTAATCCCAATTTTTTCCCCACCAATCTCAACCATCGAACTTTTTTCTCCTGGCTCAAAATAGCGAGCTTCATCAAAGACATCATATGTCGGCAAAAGCCGCTTGTGAGCAATCCGGATTGATTGGTTTTTTTGCAATACGGCAGCTGCATTAAGAAAAGATTTTCCTCTCCCACTCTCATTGAGATCGACAAATCCGACAATAAGAGGAACAGTTCCAACTTGCTGTTGAATCCAATCAAGCTGTTCCCGATTTTTTTTGACGAAGCCGCTCACCAAAAGAAGATCTTGCGGCGGATAGCCAGTGATTGCGAGCTCTGGCGTGATAACGAGTTCGGCGCCTTGCTCCACAAGCTCGCGATAAGCGGCAAGAATGCGGTCGGCGTTTCCTTCGATATCACCAACGGTTGTGTTAAGTTGAGCGATTCCAATACGCATGAGCTCAGGTTACAGGTTATAGGTTACAGGGAACAGGGAAAAAATGAGCTTTGAAAGAAGAGTGCGTTCAAAATGCGCTGAGGCTAGCGAAGTACAAGGTGCGAGGAGCACAGACACTGAGCGTATAATAATACGTGAAGCGGTGAGCACCACAGCAACGCAGTAATTCGCAGCATCAGTAGCATTTGGGACGTGCTCTAAACAAATGAGCCCGGACGCTTGCACATCCAGGCTCATTGTGATTTTTGTTATGAGGCTATTTAAGTCCCGGCCTCACCGGTTCTGGGGATTTATTTTTCCGAAGCCTTTTTCTTAGCTTCAACAGTTTTTTCCTCAGTTGGTTCAGCAGCTGATGCTACTGGAGCATCAACCCATTCCAAATAAGCCATCGGAGCACTGTCACTTTGACGAGGTCCTAGCTTAACAATTCGTGTGTAACCACCTTGACGAGCAGCAGCAGCAGGAGCGATGGTTTCAAAAAGAATTTTGACCATCTCTTTTTGCTTAAGATAAGCAATCGCCATGCGGCGTGCGTGAAGGTCTCCTTTTTTGCCAAGGGTGACCATCTTCTCTGCAAGAGGCTTGGTGGCCTTGGCCTTAGCCAAGGTTGTTTTGATACGGCGATGCTCAATCAAGCTACAAACTTGATTGGAGAGCATAGCATCTCGGTGCGCTGTGGAGCGGCCGAGTTTAACAGTTTTTCTGCGATGACGCATAAGAAAATTTAGGAGTTTAAAAGTTTAGTAATTTAGAGGAGTGAAGAGCAGAGAAAATTACTCAGCTATTGGGCTGGGATTTTCAACAAGACCTGGCTCGAACTTCATTCCGAGGCCAAGACCAAGTTGCACGAGCTTCTCTTTGATTTCGTTGAGTGATTTCTTACCAAAGTTGCGGTACTTCAACATTTCAGGCTCTGATTTTTGAGCCAATTGACCAACGCTCGTAATGTTAGCGTTGTTCAAGCAGTTGGCCGCACGCACGGAGAGCTCAATTTCATTGACGCTCATCGCGAGTAATTTTTTCAAGCGGCTGTTCTCTTGGCTGACTTCAGTTGGTGTCTCGTCAAATTCAACTTGAGTGTCATCGTAATTGACGAAGACATCGAGGTGATGGCGCAAGATTGCGGAAGCTTGAAGGATTGATTCCTCTGGCGTTAAACGTCCATCGGTCCAAATTTCAAGGATCAGCTTGTCGTAATCGGTCCGTTGTCCAACACGAGTGTTCTCAACAGCATATTTGACTTTGGTGACAGGTGAGAAAATCGAATCAATCGCAATCACACCAATCGGCATGTCTGCATATTTATTTTCATCACCAGTCGCAAAACCGCGTCCTACCTTGATCTCAAGCTCGGCCTCAAATTTCATTTTCTTGTCGAGCGTGCAGATGTGTTGCTCAGGATTGAGAACCTCACATTGAGCGCTTGAGGTGATATCTCCTGCGGTCACAGCTCCTTCTTTGTTAACAGAAAGTGTCAAGTTACGAACTTCGTGATCGTGAGCTTTAAATTTTACTTTCTTGAGATTGAGGATGATTTCAACGACATCTTCAACAACGCCAGACAAGCTGGAAAATTCATGAGGAGCTCCCTCGATGCGAACAGAAGTGATCGCAGCCCCTTCCAATGAGGAAAGCAACGTGCGGCGGAGCGAGTTCCCAATGGTGTGTCCGTAACCAGCTTCAAACGGTTCCGCAATAAATTTTGCGTAAGTGGGAGTCGCCGTACTCTCTTCTTTGACGAGAGACTGCGGCATTTCAAAACGACCAAGACGAATAGGCATAATAATAATTTCTGTGCCGGGTTTCCCTTGGCGCAATTGATGTTTAAAAAAACACCCAAGGACCGACGGCGGTTAAAATTTTTGCGCGGCCAAAAACAGTAACAGAAACGGTAAAATAAGCAATCAATTTTTTCTTGCAATTGTTGTTCCAACGACAAGTTTGAGCATTTCTAGTTTGAGTTTGAGTCACAAATAGGCGCTTCGCGCTTTATTTTATAACAATGCTGCGAAGCAGCGAAGATAACTCAAACTCAAACTCTTCACTCAAACTTTACACCGGCACGGTCGCGATCGTTTGCACGATGCGACTCGCGATCTTGTACGGATCGGCCTGGGAATTAGGTCGGCGGTCTTCGAGATAGCCTTTGTAGCCATTGTTCACAAAGCTATGAGGAATACGAATCGAGGCTCCCCTATTGGCGATACCATAATTAAATTTATCAATCGATTGCGTCTCGTGAAGCCCTGTTAAACGAAGATGGTTATCAGGACCGTAAACAGCGATATGCTCGTTTTTGTATTTGTCGAAAGCGGCCATTAATTTTTCAAAATAATCTTTGCCGCCTTGCTCGCGCATAAACTTGGTTGAAAAATTGCAATGCATACCGGAACCATTCCAATCGACATCTTTTCCGAGAGGCTTGCAATGGAACTCGACGTCAACGCCATAACTTTCACAAAGACGCATCAATAAATAGCGCGCCATCCAAACTTCATCAGCAGCTGTTTTGGAGCCTTTGCCAAAAATTTGAAACTCCCATTGTCCCTTGGCCACTTCGGCATTAATTCCTTCGTGGTTGATGCCCGAAGCTAAGCAAAGCTCCAAGTGTTCTTCGACAATATCGCGCGCGATGTCTCCAACTTGGGCATACCCAACACCACAGTAATAGCGGCCTTGTGGATCAGGAAAGCCACTTTGAGGAAAACCAAGGGGACGCCCACCTTGATAAAGAAAATATTCTTGCTCAAAACCAAACCATATATCGGGATCATCGATGATCGTAGCGCGGGAATTAGAAGGATGCGGTGTGCCGTCTGGCATCAAGACTTCCGCCATCACCAAAAACCCATTTTCTTTCATCGGATCCGGATAAAGCGCCACTGGCTTGAGCATGCAATCAGAACTTTTTCCCTCTGCTTGACGTGTGGAGCTTCCATCAAAATTCCACATCGGAATTTCCGCCAGAGTCGGCGCTGTCGCAAATTCTTTTACCGTAATTTTGCTGCGGAGATTGGCAACGGGTTCATAGCCATCAAGCCAGACGTATTCTAATTTGTATTTGGACATAAGGGAGAGGAGAAGTGAAGGGTGAAGGGTGAAGGGTAAAGAGTAAATTAGGAAAGTTGAAGTTAAAAGTTGAAGTTGAAGTTTCGAGGCTTCGCTCAATAAAAAAATTTTATTTTTGCCGAAGGCAAGAATTCACTTAAACTTCAACTTTTAACTTCAACTCATAAAATGCAAGCCATCAAAGATACCCTTCGTGCAACCGTTCACGTCACTTTTGATGGACGTGTGTTAAAACAATTTCGCGGCCCTCAAGCTGCGGAACGGTTCGCTAATGAAGTCAAAACACTTCGCTTTTTGGAACAACATCATTGTCCCTTTGTGCCTCGTCTATTAGAGGTCGATGAAGCCGAATTAAAAATCGTAACAACAAGCTGTGGTTCTCGCGTAGAACATCTAGACGACGGACGACTGCAAGAGCTTTTTGATGAACTCGAACAATATCACGTACGTCATGATGATCGTGATAAGCGCAATGTCACCTACCGCCAACGCGACGGGCGTTTTTGTGTCATTGATTTTGAATTTGCAACGATTATTCATCAAAAGATGAATAATGGAAGTTAGCAGATGGAAGATAGAAGATAGAAGCCTGCTAACACACATCTACCAAATTCTGTTATTTTTTTATCATCCGCCTTTCAATTTTTCGAAGACTTCAATCTTGCCCTCCTATCTTCCATCTTCCATCTTCTATCTTCCATTTTGCATGCCCCTACCACCTACAACCTACAACCTACAACCTGTCGCGCAGCGACTCCGCTGGTCCGCGCACACCGACTGCGGGCGCGTGCGCACGAACAACGAAGATAGTTTCTTAGGACTAGTGCTCGATGAACAAGACGTTCGTCTTCTCGGAAAAATAGGAGAGGCCCCGCTTGATCGTGGCTATATCTTCGCGGTCTGTGATGGTCTTGGTGGAGCCAAAGCAGGAGAGTTTGCGAGCCGGATTGCCGTAGAAAAAATCACCAAAATGTTTCCTTCCTACATCACCAAAAGCAAATTACCTCACGAAGAAGAAACTACTAAAACAACACAATTGCTGATCGAACTTTTTACTGAAATTCATCGCGCACTCTTGCTCCTCAGTGCCAGCTACGACGAATGTCGCGGCATGGGGACAACCCTCACGCTTTGTTGGATTCGTCAGCACCATTGCTATTTTGCACACATCGGCGACAGCCGGCTTTATCATTTGCCATTTGCAGAAGAAGCCTCAAAAAAAACAATCCAACAACTCTCCGAAGATGACACTCACGTCGGCTGGCTCTTTCGAAAAGGAAAAATCAGCGAGCGTGAAGCAAAACACCATCAAGGTCGAAATCTCCTGCAAAAGGCACTCGGTGCCGAGCACCAATTTGTGACACCTCAAGTTAGTTCCTTTGCTTGTGCTCCTGGGGATCGCCTCCTCCTCTGCACAGATGGTGTTACTGATGGTCTTTTTGACCATCAACTTTTAGATATCATCGCTGATGCGATTCAAGATTCTCCTGCCCGCTACCTCGTTGAAGAGGCAACACGACAATCTGGCCGCGACAATGCGACAGCGATTGTTTTGGAATTTGAATAACTCCAAAACAAGAAGATGGAAGATAGGAGATAGAAGATGGGATAACACTTAAATTAAAAGAAAAAAATCTCATTTTTATGCTTGCCGCCGGCCCTTCTCCCATCTTCTATCTTCCATCTCCTATCTTCTAAATATTTTCCATGAATATTCTCATTCTCGCAGCAGGCTACGCCACTCGGCTTTATCCACTCACTGAAAACCAACCAAAACCTCTCCTAGAGGTCGCTGGCAAGCCGATGCTC
The DNA here is from genome assembly GCA_016871655.1 of Verrucomicrobiota bacterium. Lineage (GTDB taxonomy): Bacteria > Verrucomicrobiota > Verrucomicrobiia > Chthoniobacterales > UBA6821 > CAIWMF01. The sequence continues at coordinate 7,810 of VHCR01000009.1, read as the reverse complement.
GAGTGGGTTATCGATAATCTTGCGCCGATTCCTGACATCGATCGCGTCTTCCTCGTGACCAACAATAAATTTGCAGAGACTTTTAAAACGTGGGCTGCTGGTTATCAAAAAAAACAACCAAAGCTTCATTTCACGATTGTCAATGATGGCTCTACAAGCGACAACGACAAGCTCGGCGCTATTGGAGACATGCATTATGTTTTGAAAAAGGAAAATATTTTTGGCCAAGACCTTCTCGTTGTCGCAGGAGACAATCTTTTCAGCCAACCTGTGGCCGAATTTGCAAGCGCCGCCAAGGCTCATCCTGCAACCTTAGCGCTTTATGATGTCGGCGATTTGGAAGCGATCAAAAAATATAACAACGTCACCACTAATGAACGTGGCATCATCTCGCATTTTGAGGAAAAACCTACTCAACCAACAAGCACCTTGACCGGCATTGCGCTCTATTACTACCGGAGCGACATGCTTCCTCTCATTGAAACTTACATCAACGAAGGAAATAATCCTGATCAACCTGGAAGGCTCATTCAATGGCTCTACCCGCGCCTCGAAGTCGGAACATGGAAAGTTCCAGGCACTTGGTTTGACATTGGAAGCAAAGAGACGTTAGTCGAGGCGAACCATGTCTTTGCTCAATTTTGCAAAGAACAATAACGCCTATAACGGCATGAGTTCTTGGTTTGACTTTGATCAGACAGAACTGATGTTATCGGTCTTTATAAAAACGAATGCTCGAAAAACCGGCATTGTAGGAGCGAACCAATAGGTACGCGGCGGTTTTATAAAAATCATTCTTAGAACAATTCCTTACATCAACTCATCTACTCCAACTGCGGGTTGAAAATAAAGATGTTTTTTATTGCTATGAATAACCTTGACCTCCCCTAAGGTCGCTCTTGAGAGACGAGGTTGCGCATGATTAATTCTAAAGCAAGATAAACGGAAACTTGTTTTTTGCTGTGAAAAAAACTATAAAATCCGGCCCTTATTATTTTTTATGTCAATTCAAGTAAAACGAAACTTTTTTATCCTCAGCTCGTTGTTAATAACACTCACCTCGCTGCAAGCCATTCCAATGTTTAGTGGTTAAGCAACATTAATTCTGTAAAATTGAAAAAAGAGTGATGAAAAAGTTAGTGGTGAAGGATTAGTTTTTAGCGGAGGTATTGAGGATTGAGGTAAGCATTGGAAGTTTCCCAGTCATCGGATAATTCCATGAGGATGGCAGAAACAAGACGGAGACAAGATGCCTCGTTTGGAAAGATGGAAGCGACACGAGTTCTTCTACGGATCTGTTTATTGATCATTTCACAAAGATTGGAAGTTCGAAGACGCTGTCGGATGGGCTCAGGAAAAGAGTACGCCTGGAGAATTAAAGATGCAAAATGCTAATTGGGGAGATGGTCATCTTGATGTTCTATATTAAAAGATAAAATATAGTCTATAGTCCAATTTAGAAAATTAATAACTTAAGATAACATTAACTCGACGCGATAGTAGTTTACAATCAAAACAACCCCAGAACAACATGAAAAATTTCACAAGAAAAGAACTTGTATTAAAAATATCAGAAGAACAACCACATCTTACTCAAACTGAAATTGTTAGGGTCCTTCAAAAAACTCTCGATCATATTACTAATGCTTTAGCAGCAGGAAGGAATGTAGAACTAAGAAATTTTGGTATTTTTGAGGTCATTTTAAGAAAAGCAAAACCTGGCCGTAATCCCAAAAATCCCGGAGTTAATGTTCCTATTCCAGCACGAGCTGTAGTAAAGTTTTCCTCTGGAAAAATTATGCGACATAGAGTTCTTGAACTCACAAACCAATTGCTGTGATTGCCTCAAAGAAGGCAAAGCGTGTAGTGATGAGTGCAAGTGCTCTCAATGTAACAACCTTTTTAACTCAGTATAAAATGCTGAAGAACTTATTTAATAAGACCAAGATGAAATATTTTTACTTTTTCTTTGCTGTTTTAGTGAGCAGCTATTGTCTTCTTGCGCAGATGCCAAAAGATTTTAGAGAGATTGTTCAGAACACATCAACTTCTGCGAGCAATGAGGAAGTAGAGACTTCTCCACTCATGATGTTTGGTGGAGAAAAAGGAAAAACAATTGGTGAGAAAAAAGAAAATTCCGCTACTCCAAAAGATCCTCGCGACGAATATCAAAATTTTTCAAGCGATGACTCCAGTAATGTTCCTAGTGGGGAGCTGAGCAATGGCAACGGCATTGCAGAGAGAGATGAAAAAGATGAGGATGTCGTGACCCTCGAACATTTTAAACAAGCAGTAGAAGCTTATCCTACAGCAGCGCGATTGATTATTGAAGAAGAGGGAGGTTTGTCGATTCAACCTCAAGAACCAAGAGCTAATAGAGCTGGTTCAACTGGAGCTGAAAACAGGAAAATATTAAAAACTCTGAAACGTCTTATTGCTAATTTCTATGGGCCAGACCTTGCAGAAAGCATTCCTCAACTCAATGCCCTGGCCCTTCTGCGTGCAGATCCGTTAGGTTCAGAAAACCTTCGTGCTATTCTGACGTTTTTAGAGACCAATCAGAATGAAGCATCCGAATTTGCTTTAGAACCAAGATTTCGTCAACAAGAGAGGCTTATCGCTCAACAAAAAGAAGAATTCCAACAAGCTCCCACAGAAGAGAATCTTCTTTCCCCCTCTGCTGACTCTGTCTTTGCTGCGCCTCTCTTTTTGCAAGAAAAAGCCCGTATCGGCGAAATCATGAAACGGATGATCAAGATTTCCAAAAGTGAGCGAGAGTGGAAGGATTACTACAAGGATGTTGATGAGCTTTGGGAACAATCTCAGAAAGCCTGGGAAGAGAGAACCATGGCCACTTGGAAAGTAGAGGCAACTAAACAATCACTCGCGCAAGCAGAAGAACTTCTTCGGCGAGCAAAAACAGTTCTCGAAAACACCGACCTTAATACCACAACCTTAGGACGGATCTCTTCTCTAACGGGACAAGCTTCTGATATGTTGTCAAAAGTTCCTAACGAATATGCGCAAGTAGTTGCAGGGTTTATGGGAACTATTTCTGCAGGTGCTGGAGTGGCTAATCAGCTGAGAGCACAAGCTCCTGTGACAATGGCAGAAGTTACTAGAACATTAGCGGACCAAAGAGCGAAACAAGCCGAAGAGATTCGTAATCAAGCAAACCAAGCAGCTCCTGATGTACAGAAAACCGCTGAGAAAATGGAAGCTCAAGCACGTGAGCAAGAAAGCGCTGCCAGAAAAGAGCTGATCGAACGGCTTGAACCTCCTGTAACCAACCTGACAGAAAAAGAATGGTTGATATGGGCAACACTCTTGGTGCAAGCAGGCAAAGGAAATCCTCTCGTCATACCGCTTCTTGCTGAACATGGACTTCTTGATCCTTTAGGTGCAGCGGAAATGATTCTCGGTGCCTGGAGTGAAGCGGAAGAAGAGTCACTCTATTCAGAAGTTAGAGAAAAAAAGCTTCGTATCGCTCCGTTTGAAAAAGATTTCAAGGAAGCCTCAGCGGCTCTCAAAAAAGCCAACGACGTTGTAGCAGAAGCTGAAGGTATTGTTAGTAAAGCCAACGATCGATTGAAAAGCGCCTTAACAATTCGGAAGCATTGGAAAACTCTACTAGAAGAAACTAGTGCAGCTCTGGATGAATTAGAGAAACCAGAAAACAGAAGGAATGAACTCAATCATGATGCTATTGAAGATAAAAAAAAGGAATTTAGTAACGCTTTAAGCGAATTCAGGGAAGCTTGCACTAAGCTTCCTTCTATAGAACAAGCATTGGCAGAGGCCTCTGCTTCTTTGAGAGAAAAAGAAGAACAAGCCTCTTTGATCAGCAATCAGAGAGAAAGGGCAAACAGAGCGCTTCAAAGAAACCGAGCAAGAATTGTTGAGCTACAAAAGAACAGGGACCAAAAAACAACAACACGCCGAACCTTTCGCTTACCGCAGCTCATCGAGCGAGGAGAGGAAAAGTTAAATGCTCAAAACCTGACGGCTGCGTCTCTCGCTGCTGCTACAGCCTCCGCTCCTCCTAGTGGCTCTATGGTGCCTCAGAGAAAACAAAAAACTCCAAAAATAGAACCGCCACTCCTCTTGGACAAAGTTTATGAAACTATCGGGAGATCACTCCTCTTGGCTGGAGAACGCGGAAAAATTTAACAGCTGCAGAAGCAACGCTGACGACACCTTCAGCAGCGAGCCCTGGGAGAATCCCCGAAATCAGAAACCCAACTGATGCAGACAAGGCTCGTTGGAAAGCGCTAGAAAAAGCACAAGAGCATATCGAAGAAAATGAACTTCTCAAAGAGACGATCAAAGCGCGAGTTCCTCAGACTGCTGCAGGTCGTGAAGTTGTAACTCAGGAAACGAAACTTGAAAGAATTGAAGAAGAAGATGGTTCTTCCGAAGAAGGAAGCGATGCTGATGAAGGCATTCAGGCAGCAAATCCATCAACTTTCCTTCCAACCCAACCAACGAATATCCAACGGAAAAAAGCTGCAAGCGTGGCTTCCAGTCTTGCTTCCAGCGCTATTGAAAAAAGTCGAAGTGCTAGCGTTGCCAGCTACATTCGAATAGGTAAAGGACCAGGTAGTGTTGCAGGAAGTATCCCTGCCAGCATTAGATCGGCGGCTACGCCTAAAGAAAACAACGATCTAAAGAAAACACTCGATATCATTGATATTCAGGCCAAAGAGTGGAAAGAAAGGGTACTTCGTGCGGATGAAGATCGCATTGCTCGAGAGCGTGCAGCAGGGCTTACTCCATTTCTTTTTCCGGAAGATGATGACCATAAAAGTCTCTTGGAAGCGTGGCAAGAGGCCGATGCGGTAGCAAAAGTAGCTTGGGAAAAAAAGCTCAGCATGCAACAAGAAGAAGAAAGAGAAAGGGAGATGGCTGCAACATGGGAACCAGACACATGCCGCTGGGAAGCGAGAGCAAGAGTGAAAGCACTCAAAGCCGAAGAGAAGATCGTTAATCAAGAACTTCAAGGGCTTCTTAAGCATCAGACTCTCCTCAGCCGTCTTGACACAGCATGGCAAGAGCGGAAAAAAATAGCTGAAGCAAACCGGAAGCAAATTCAACAAGAACTTAAAGAGGCTAATTCAAAGTGGGGTGAGCTAGCAGAAGAAGAATCCAGAAAAAAAGCTCTTACTTTAGAACAAGTGAAAGATCAAGATGACGCTGTTTTAGAGCTTTTTGAAAAAGTGATGGCAGAGGAAGGAGAGGAAAAAGCCGTTGAAATTGCCAAAGCCAAAAAGGCACGTCTTCAGGCAGAAGGAGCCGCTTACAAGGAGACACTCATCTCAGAAAGAGAGAAGGCTATTAAACCCTACCTTGATGCACTTGCCAATCAAGAAGCAGAGGCTAAAGAACGTTATCTCAAAGCAACCATGGAAGCGGCACTATATGCTGCGCGAACACAAATCCCAAGAGCCGAAAAAGCTTGGGAGACTCGCATTTCGATGGCAAAAGCAGCTGAGGAAAAAGCCCGGAAATTAGCAGCAGATGCTCCTCATCCAGAAACATTGCTCACAGCAGGCCGAACCCAGAGAATGCGTGAGATCGACGAACAAGCGCTCCTCGCTTTGCAACAAGAGAGTAAGAGACTAGAAAAAATTGAGTTGGTGTGGAAAAGACAAATAGAAGCAGACCAAAAAGCTCCAGCCTTAGAGCGCCTTGCTGCTGTTCGAGCCTTTCATCTCCAAGGAAATCGTGATCTTTGGGAAAAGAGCCTCCCTTCAGAAGAACGTAAAACCTATAACGATTTTATCACTTTTGCCAATGAGCTCACCCACACCTCCGAAACAATAGCCGTTCAAGAAATGAAAGAATGGGCTGAAGATCTTCGTTCCACCGCTAACGAACTCCAGAAAAAATTCATAACAGTTTTTTCTTCTACCAAACAAGCCGCTCGCGATGCAGCAGCAGAAGCTGAGAGGACATTAAGAGAGCTTATTGCTCAGAGGGTTCAAAAAAAAGAGGCCATCGATTGGGGAAAGCTAACTCCTAAAGAAAAAGAAAGAGCTAAAAGGGCTAAAATCAGTGAGTGGAAAAATTCTATTGCACAAGCCTTTGCTACTGCTCGGAAAGCCCAGGATAAACGCTCCTGGGAAAAGGCAAAAGATAGTGCTATGGAAGCTGTAGACTATTGGAATGGAGTGATAGAAAAAATAAAAAATGGTTGGAACCCTCTCGGTCTGAGTAAAGAAGAAGTCACACTCCAACAGCGTCGCTTTCAAGTGAAAGCCGGTTTAGCAGAACTCAAAGCCTTGGCTGCTAAACCCTGCGATAGTAGTTTGACTGATAAAATAGATCGAGCCAATGAGATCATCACACTCGTCCGAGCAAAAATTTGGCCAACTGTATCACAAACTATGGAGGATTGCTTGCGCGAAGAGCAACAGAGCGAAGCGAAGTTGCTCTTCGCGCAAGGAATAATTGCTGATCTCGCTTACGCTTCCGCTTCCGCTTCCGCTTCCGCTTCCGCTTCCGCTTACGCTTCCGCTTCCGCTTCCGCTTCCGCTTCCGCTTACGCTTCCGCTTCCGCTTCCGCTTCCGCTTCCGCTTCCGCTTACGCTTACGCTTACGCTTCCGCTTCCGCTTACGCTTACGCTTCCGCTTCCGCTTCCGCTTCCGCTATGTTAACCACTTCAGTCATTTCTGCACACTCCGTAGAAGAAGCTTCGGAGGCAGCAGAAGCGCTCGCTTTCTTGAAGGAGACTTCAAAGCAAGTGGCTGGCGATTTTGCCAAGAACTCTTACGTCACTATTGAGGAGAAAGCAAATGTTGCATGGGTTGCCGAGAGTACCGAAGAGATGTCACAATTTGTCACAGCAGTTCTCGATTTTAAAAGCAAGCAGCTTGGGTTCATAGCAGAGAGAGCAAAACCACTCTCTCCAGAGAAAATCAAAGAGAAAGCAAACCTTGCAGAAATCAAAGCCTTGGCTGCTAAACCATGCGGTAGTCGTTGGACTGATAAAAGAGATAGAGCCAATGAGATCATGAAAATGACGCGTGAAAAACTTGGTTCTCCTGTATCAGCAGCCATGAGAGCATTCATGGCGAACCCAAGCCCAGAAACCTTGGCTGCTGCTCATCCAGCTTCTGCTAGAATGGATGACGAAGAAGCAGCGGAAGCAGCTGAGATTGCTGAGGTTTTTGCTCAGACTGCTAGAGCTGCTGCTGCCTACTGGAGAAACAGCAATTCTTTGATACAACAAAATGAAACAATCACCCGCGAAGTGGCTGCCTTTGCTCGTGCAGTGGCTGCTTTTAAAAGCCATTTATGAGCCAAAACCATTCTCAAAAGTTCATTGCATGCCTTCAATCGACGGGGAGGGTTGGAAAGAGCTTATTTGCTGAAACCCTTATTCACTGGCTCAATTTTGCAGGAGTTCCCTTTGCCGGAATCGACAGCGATGCAGAACATCGAACACTCTCAAGCCGGCATCAGGAAATTAGTTTTTTTAATGCTGTAGAAAGTCCTGATAAAAAGGGGTCGGTTCCGGATAATGCATATTTTGGTGCCATAGCATGATATTTTTAGCTGTCTTGAAAAGCTGATTTTTCCTAGCTCTGGAGGTGTTCATCTTTAACCCAACTATTTATGGTGAATCGTAGTAAAACGCTGTGCAGGGCCTATGGATCGAAGGCGGAGAAAGGATGTCAATGCAGTGGCGCTATGAAACATACAGCCGTCGGGCAGTGTCAGAAGTTTTGTGTTTGAGATCGGTTTCTTGTTCTTTGGTTCAGATCTTTTAGCGGTGCGTTAGCACCGCCAATAGTTCCCCCCGAACCG